>JBBRHB010000251.1:0-7103 GCA_038223355.1 Chloroflexales bacterium | reverse complement strand
AATGCCAGATCAACCCCGTGCCAATCTGTAGCACTCGTATTCTCGGCGATCGCCCAGCCTTGCAAAAAAGGGACTTCGTCCTGCTGGTTCGGGAGGACGAGACGGTAGGTCATCTTCCAAACTGGTGCTTCTGCGACATAGCTCAGATCAAGCTGTTGACCTGCCGTTCCCGTGATATGCAGGTGGGACAATTCGGGTTGGCGTGCAGCCAGGAGCAAATCGAGTTGGGCTTGGAGACGCGGAGGAGTCTCACCCCTAACTACCTCTAAGCCACGCAGCACCGCCAACTCGATCCGCTCGATCGTTCCACGTTCTGTTAGCAACAACAGCCACTCGTCACGGACAACCTGCTCGCGTACCTCCCGCTCAACAACCTCAGTCGCAATAATCTGCCCCTGGAGTGTTTCACTTCCATGCTGGAGCTTGATAATGGTACCTATCATGCGCTGGAGCAAGTCGGCAAGACCGGTAACGCCCCGGAGATCAACGCCAAAATTACGCAACTGGCGCTGTAACGGTTCGTCGGCAGCATACGCAATCGAGGCAACCGCCGAGCCATCGCCAGCGATGACCAGTAGTGATTTAAGCACATCGTCGATTTGATTGGCAGGAATTGGCAATGTCAGGGTACCATCTGCACCAACGATTGCACGCCAACGAAAGAAGCCAACGCCATGTTTATAAAGTGCAACGCTGGCGAGAATTGGCTCACTGTGTGAAGGGGAGCGACTCATGAACCGTCCTTTACGTACCGACCAGGATGTGTAGATCTTCCCAAAAGGCCGGATATGACACATCGGCGGCCCCAGCATCATCAATCACCGTGCGGCCCTCAGCGGCGAGGGCCGCAACAGCAAGCGCCATGGCAAGCCGATGATCGCCATGTGAAAGCACCGGCGCGCCGTGCAGTTCACCGCCACCGCCAATAATCAAGCCATCCTCGGTCGGATCGATCTGCGCGCCCATCGCCCGCAACTCACGGACGATAGTCGCGATGCGATCGCTTTCTTTGACACGCAATTCCCCGGCATCGGCAATCACGGTTTCACCCACGGCATGGGCTGCAGCAACCGCCAGCACTGGAAGCTCATCGATCAGCCGTGGAATGAGCGGGCCATCGATCCGCATGCCCCGCAAACCTGCACCGCGCACCGTAACATCGCCCGTCGGCTCTTCACCCGCTTGACCACGATTAGTGATCGCGATCTCCGCGCCCATCGCGCGTAGAACATCGAGTGCACCGGTGCGAGTTGGATTGAGACACACGCCGGTGGTAGTAACTTCGGCATCGGGATGGATCGCTGCCGCTACCCACCAGAAGGCTGCTGATGAAGGATCCCCCGGTACCCGTAATGACACCGGATAAGGAAAGACCGGATGGGAGGGCGGAAACAACGTGATACGATCCGCGGCTACCGTAATGTCGAGCCCCATCGCGGCAAATAGGCGCTCGGTATGGTCGCGTGACGCGAGCTTGCCAGTTAAAACCAGTGGTCCATCACCCAACAATCCCGCTAACAGGAGCGCCGACTTAACCTGGGCCGAGGCGACTGGCAGCTCGTATTGACCTCCATGCAGTACCTGACCATGGATCGTGAGCGGAGCATACCCGCCGTCTGTCCCTTCAATAACTGCCCCCAATTGGCGTAATGGCTCGATGACTCGCCGCATGGGACGGCGCTGTAATGATGCGTCGCCCGTCAACGTAGAACTGAAAGCTTGCCCGGCCAATAAGCCCGTCAGGAGCCGAATTGTCGTGCCCGAATTGCCACAATCTAGAACGCTTGCCGAGGCGCGGAGGCCACGCAGGCCAAGGCCAAACACGCGCACCTCGTCATCTATCCGTTCGACACGTACACCGAGTGCTTCAACACACCTAATCGTCGACAAACAATCGGCGCCGGTTAGAAAATGACTTATGCGGGCGTTACCCTCGGCAATGGCATTGAAGATAATCGCGCGATGCGAGATCGACTTGTCACCGGGAACGGCAATGGTGCCACGTAAACGACGGGCAGCGGACAACGTGATGGTAGTCATGGTGTCTTTGAGAGCACGGCTTACTCCCCTAATCCTGTCAGGAGCTTATAGCCAAAGCCGCGCACGGTTACAAGGTAGCGAGGATTGGCGGGATCGGCTTCAATACGGTGGCGCAGACGATATACAAGCGCGTCGATCGCGTTGTAGTCGTAGACCTCATAGTCCCATACGCCCGTGGCAATGCCTTCTTTGCTGATGACTTCACCTTTATGCGTATATAACAATTCGAGTAGTTGGAACTCCTTAGCCGTCAATGGCGGATCCAGTAGCTTGCCGCGCAGCCATACCTCTTTCGCCTTAGAGTCGACCCGTAGCTCTTCCTGGGGCTCAACCTCCCGCCGGCGCGCGATGGGCGGTGGTGTGCCTTTCATGGTCGCTTCGGGGTCACGAAACACAATCACCGTATCGCCGATCCACACTTCGTCATTGTTGCGCAACAATTGCGAACCAGCAATGCGCTGGCCGTTAAGAAACGTGCCATTCGTCGATTCCAGGTCGCGAATATAAAAGCCGACTTCATCTTTCTCAAAACGTGCATGGCGCCGCGAGGCTAATTTATGGTCGATGACCAATTCATTTTGTGAATCGCGTCCTACCGTGAGGATCGGCTGTTCCCACTGCAGCTCGACGTCCTCGTCGTTTTGACGTTGAATTATCAAGGTAGGAATAGGTAGCGTAATCATTAAATCCTCCGGCCTAACGGGCAAATTTGTAGTGTCGTCAGCGCATATGGTAGAATCGACGGGATTGTAGCATACCCCGCAAGTCCGTTGCGTCGAAGGAGCACGTGTGCCCGACCCCCTTATCAATCGTCGGCTTGGCAAGTATTTAATCCAACAAGAAATCGGACGCGGTGGCATGGCCCGCGTATACCGCGCCACAGATACGGTCCTCCAACGGACAGTCGCCCTCAAGATTCTGGCACCTCAGATTGGCAACGATCCTGAGCTGGCTAGACGCTTTGACCGTGAGGCGATCACGGCTGCAAATCTGCGCCATCCATCAATCATCACAATTTTCGATGTAGGCGAAGCCGAGGGGCTGCGCTACATCGCTATGGAATACGTCGCCGGCCGGACCTTAGCCGAAGTCCTCGCCGATCACGGCAAACTCAATTTGCCGCTCACTATCAGTGTGCTCCAGCCGGTCGCCGAAGCCCTGCAATATGCACATAGTCAAGGTGCCGTCCATCGTGATGTCAAGCCCCAAAACGTTATGATCGACACAGATGGTCGTGTCCTACTAACAGATTTTGGGATTGCCGTAGGCCCCGCGCAGCAATCCCAAAAGCTGACACAGGCCGGACTTTTTATGGGCACCCCGGAGTATATTTCGCCTGAACAGGCACAGGGCCAAGGGCTGAATGGCCTGAGCGATCTCTACTCGCTTGGTATCGTGGCCTATGAACTCTTAGCCGGCAGTGTGCCGTTTAGCGGTGGCATACCTCAACTCATTATGGCGCACGTCTATACGGCCCCCCAACCAATCACCAGCATTAATCCTCAGCTCCCGCCCGAGCTTGATCGCGTATTTGCACGTGTATTGGCCAAGGCACCTGATCAGCGGCTGGAAAAAACGACGAACTTCGTTGAAGCACTGCGGTTGGTGGCGCAACGTCATGGTTTGCGCCCCGCTACGCCTGCTGAAGTAGCAGCGCTCGCGGTGCCGTCGGGCTCATCAGCGGGACAATCGACTGTTAGGATGTCGACGCCACCACCGGCCCAAACGGCACTTGACGCTGAGCAAATCGCGGCCGTCTTCGGCCCACCTACAGTGGGCAGTGCGGCGGCAGTGACCCCACCGTCCAATGCTCCCCCTGCACCGCGACCTCCACAACGAACTACGCCGCCTGCTTTGGTGTACCCCCAAGCTGAAGAAGTCGATTTTGCTCCGCCGCGGCGTCCACGTCCGGCTGCTGCAGGCCCGACTATTCCGTGGCCCGGCATCATTGTTGTACTACTCGCCGTATTACTTGCCGCCGTCGTGATCAGTCGCTCATCGTCTTCCGCAGGTACAGACCCCACTGCGGCACAAGCGACACCACACCACACTCTCTTTAGTCCCGCCACGCCTTCAGCCACCGCAACCAGCACGACAGTCATACCGGTGGTAGCCAGCAATCCAACCCAGGTGCCGACTACTGTCCCGTCATTGACCCCGGCCACGAAGCAGCCGAGCAGTGCGCTGCAGGTAACTTCAGCAGGATTACCCGCGCCAACGCCGACGCCAACAGCGCCGGCCGCAGGGCTATCACCGACAGCAGTACTCGCAACAATGGCGGCAGTAGCAACTATGACTGCTTTACCGTCGACAGCGACGCCAGGACCGACCGTGACGATTGCTCCACCAACTAATACGTCGGTCCCGCCGACGGCGACGCCCCCATCACCGACGGCCACAGAACTCCCTCCGTCACCCACAATGATACCGGCCTCACCGACCCTGCTAGCTCCAACAGCTACGTTGCCACCCAGTGCGCCGACGTCCATCGGTGCAGCGGGTCACTTGGTAACTCAGGCCGGCAATGCCTTGCTCCTGTTTGACGTTACAGCGAACAAAACGCTTACAATTGCCGCCGACGCAAACTCAATAGGGCCGGCCGCGATTTCACCGGATGGTCAAACTGTATTATTTGACGCGACGCGGGGGGGCAAACGTAGCATCTTCCGCTACGATACCACCACGGGTAAAACGCAGCCATTATTGAAGCCAGATGGTGCAGAAATGTACCATCCGGCGTGGGCACCAAATGGCTCCAGAATTGTCTTTGTCTCAACTGCCAGCGGCAATCCGAGCGTTTATGCGCTCGATACGGCAGGAAACGTACAGCGCTTGACCAATGACTCGGCGAGTAATGACTATCCTTCATTTAGTCCCGACGGCACGCAAATCATTTTTGAAAGCAATCGTGATGGTGGCAAATATGCACTCTTCTTGCTCGATGCCGCCGGACTGCACCGCTTTTCCCCACCCGGTCAGCCGTTCGACGATCGCTATCCGCGTTTCTCCCCGGACGGAACAGCGCTCGTTTTTACATCAACGCGCGACCGAGTCGACGGCGGGACTGAAATTTATGTTCAACCTTTTGTTGGCGGGAGCCCACGTCGCGTGACGACCTTTGCTGGTGGTAGCGCCAGTGGCCCGGCATGGTCGCCTGATGGCAAGCTGATCGCCTTCTTCGGTAACGCAACGGGGAAGAACGATATTTACATGCTACCGGTTGGCGGTGGTACGCCGACAGACCTATCTGCCACTTCGGCGGCTGACGCACGCTGGCCGGTATGGGGCAAGTAGTAAAAGGTACTGAGTACAACCTAGCGACTCGGCACAATAATTAACCCACGCTCGAAGGTTGTCAAGCACTCCCCGCCTTCAGCCGTAATAACCACATCATCTTCGATGCGCACGCCCCCACGCCCTGGGAGGTATACGCCCGGCTCGATGGTGAATGTTGTGCCCCTTGGTAGCGGTGCCTGATCAGCGGCATTAATATACGGTGGCTCATGATCTTCGATTCCGAGCCCGTGACCTGTCCGATGCACAAACTGCGGGCCGAAGCCGGCTGCGTCAATAACGGCCCGGGCTGCCTGATCAATCTGCGCACCGCTCACCCCCGGCTTTACGACCGCCAGCCCGGCGGCATTGGCTGCCTTTACTACCGCATATACCTGTTGAAGATCTGCGGACGGTGTCCCAACCGCTACCGTCCGTGTAATATCAGAGCAATAGCCATCGACGACCGCGCCACCGTCTAAGATCACAAGGTCACCTGCCATCAATTGGCGGTCACCGGGAGTATGATGCGGGTTGGCGCTATGGGGACCGCTGGCCACGATCGTACCGAACGAAAAGGCGGCCGCGCCCGCTGCAACCATACCGTCTTCCCACACCTTCACAACCTCTTGCTCAGTAACACCGGGTCGAATAAATGCAATCGCCGCTCGCAGACCGGCTTCCACCGCAGCTACCGCTCGACGCATCGACGCCAGTTCGCTCTCATCTTTAACCATCCGTAGTGCGCTAAATAGCGGATCCGCATCTACAATGCCGACCGGACGCAGCTCTTCGATCGCCCTGAGTTCGAGCACGCGCATTGTCGTGTACTCTACGCCCAAGATCCCATCGAGATCAATCGTATCAATGCACTGTGTCAAAGCCTCTTCATACCCTTCCGCATCAGTCCAGGGATAGAAGATAACGGGCACCTGTGCTTCGGCGCTCGCGCGTGGCGCTTCCAGTTCCGGAAGCACCATATGTATCTCACCATCGTCGGTACAAAAAGCGACCGTGAAGCGCTCGCTTAAATGGATCGTCAAACCTAGCAGATAGCGCATATTCGCGCCCGGCACAATTGCCAGGCCATCAAGCTCGGCTGCGGCAAGTGCCGCTTGCACACGGACCAGTCGATCAGGCATATTCGTCTCCTCAAGAAGCGATCAGGGCAACACTCTCTTTCCAATACTACCAACTTAGTGCAAGCGTGCGGCGAAGTTCTGACCTGCCGTCCAAAGCAGGAGTAACAACCCTATAAGTGCGAGCCCCGGTTGTATCTGCTCCCATCTGCGTGCATTACGTCGCCAAAGGTGATCGAGGAGCAATAAGCAGCCGAAGCTCGCTACAACTGCCGCCGCTCCAGCACTATATGGAACGGCATCGCCGCCCGGTAGCGTGAGCACTGCTAACAGTGCAATATGGCCCACTCGCCGCAGATTTTGCGCAAGTGGGGAACTCGTAACTGAACGCCATGGACCAAGCAAGAGCAGCGGAGGGAGCGATATTGCCCAGAGTAGTAGACCACTCCAATGCAGCAGACCACGGCTTTGTTTAATGGTGATGAGGCTTAAGCCGCCGGCATTCTCAGCAAGCAGTGCGATTGCCAGTGCGAGTAATGGATACACGCGCAATAGTGCGGCAACCTCCTGGGCGGCCGCCAGCCGTATCGTCGGTCTAGCACTACACCACGTACCGCGCAGTCTCAACCAGTAGGGTGCCTCCACGAGGAGTAGTGCCGTCAACAAATCTAGGGGATAAGCCCAATAGGTCTGAGGCCAGGGTAGTGCTGC
>JBBRHB010000250.1:0-7125 GCA_038223355.1 Chloroflexales bacterium | reverse complement strand
AAACGAACTATCAAACGCATCTGCTTTTCTTATTGGGGAGATATAAAGCCTGGGGGGCCATCATCGGGTTTGACGTTTCTATAGAAATGGGAGAACAATGGATGATGCAGATCTCTTTGGGGGCTCTCTATCGTGATTACTAACGATTTTCGGTGCGCCAGGCAAGGCCAGTGTGCCGTGACGCTCAGTAAGGCGCGAATTCACGTCCGTGTTGTCTCGTGTGGCATGAATCGGGCAGCGTCATAGTGTAGATCTTTCCCGATTTCCGCAACATTGTCATTTTACATCCGCTTCGGCGTATGGTTTAATGAACCCATGGTGCGGCCACTAATCACCAGTCGTCGAGGGCCGGATAGCAGATACTTGGAGCTGGTAACTCACCGGCAGATGCTAACCCGGCCTTGCTCGTGTTGGCTGAGAAAGGTTGTCATGTGTTGAAGCGAGTTCTGGTAGTTCTGCTCATCGCCTTAACGGGGCTCGGGTTTGCTGTGTCGCTCCTGCGTGCAGCCGACGAACAACGTACCGCGATGGAACAGGCCGCCTCGTCCATAGGTAATCCCTTCGCGATTCCAACGGACCCACGGTTCGCAGATCCGAAGGTCATCTCTCCGGCACTGCACGATGCCGCTCTCGCCTCCCACGTCAATGTTTTCCGTACAGCTCTCGGCTACGACGCACACGACAACCCGACCGTCTCGCACTACATTCTCCTCACCGCGGATACCCACTTTTACGAGCCATTCCGAACGCGGTCTGGGGCGCTCCTGAGCCCCGAGCAGACCAGGGCAGGCGACCGATTCATCGCCACAACCGGCGAGGTCCGCAGCGCGCAAACAGGCGTGCTGAGCGCATTGCCGGGCGGCCCACGCGTCTCCATCCGTCCACTCAATCAAGCATTTCTGGCACTGCCCACGGCCGGCAGCTACTTCGTGGAATGTGCGCAGTCGAGTGGATGCGAGGCGTTCCTCGAGCGCCTGGCCACCGAAATCAACATGAGAGACCAGACGATCCACGCCACACCCGATAATTTCAAGGCTGAGGGACAGCAGATTGCCGGACTCAGAAATGGTGTCCTCTCGTTGCTCAGCGCGGGCATCTACCTCCTGATCGTGTTTGTCGCGCTCGGGGTGCTGTACCGGCAAATCAATGAAGCGAAACGCTCTGGTCTGCTTCAGTTGTATGGCATGGGCGTCTTCGCGATCTGGTGGCAGATCACTGGTCGGCTGATCATGGTTGTGCTTGGAACTGCCTCCGCCGCGGCCCTGCTCGCGGCGGCGCTCATACCAGGCTCCTCCAGCCAGTTCATTTCCACGCTTGCCATGTTCTTGTTGCGCTCCTTGGCGATCACCATGATCGTGTCATTGCTAGCCTGCCCCTATATCATGAGCATCCGTGTAGCCGAAGCGATCAAAAACCGCAAAGACACCAAGGCGCTGTTCGCATTCAGCCTGACGATTAAGGCGGCCTTCGCCGTGCTGCTCATCGTCACCGGCGGCAGCTTGTGGATGGGATACCAGGCAGCGGCGCGCGACCTCAAACAGGTGGGCAACTGGCAATCGACCGCGGGCTACGGCGTCTTCTACCCCACGAGCGCGGGGAACGACCTCATAGAATCCCAAACCGGCGTTGCTGGGCCAACGACGGCAGAAGTATACGACCTCTATCCCATGCTCAACGCGAGGGGCTCGCTGTATGTGGACTCTATTGCCTTCGAGCCCATAGCACTGGCAAATCCCCTGCAACCGGGAACTTACCGTTCGATGATCGTCAACCCGAACTATCTACGGGCTTATCCCGTCCAGGACATAGCGCATACCCCCATTACTATCCCGGAATCAGAAACAGACTGGATCGTTCTCGTCCCGGACACACTACGTCCTGAGAGCCAGGCGATCGAGGCGTCCTTCACGCGCGGCCGGATGGGTACCGCTCAAGCCGAGCAAGCGCTGTTCGGCCAAGATGTGCCCGCCGCCGTGCGCGCACAGCACGTCCGCATCATCTGGACCGCACCACACCAAAAGGTCTTCGCCTTCAACCCCCTTATCCACCCCAACGCAGGCGGTCTCCTCGATGATCCGATCATCGAGGTCATGACACTGTCCAACAGTGCCGGCATTGACCGCGCCAACGCCATCAGCGGTGGCATCGACGGCGCGTTGAAGGTCAAACTCACCGACAACAATCCCCCCGACACCCTGGCGGTGCTCCACCCCGACCTCAAGCGCCTCAAGCTCGATGACAATCTCACCCATCTCGTAACGCTCGACGATGCCGTGTTACAAACGGTCCATGACCTGCAGCGCAGGATCACGATAATCACCGTCACAGGAATCTGCCTCCTCATCATCATGCTGATCTTGGCACTGCAGAGCCTGACGCTGCTCTTTGAACGATACGCGCGCAAGATCGTGACCCGTCGTCTGTTCGGCCTTTCTTTCGGTCGCCGCTACCGTGAGTTTCTTGTCATCTTCGGCGCTGTCTGGGTCGGTGAGATGGCGGTTGCGCTGCTTGCCAATAGTGCGGGTCTCAATCCCTTCGCAACCGCGACAGAGAGCGGAGCGGCGACTGCCTCGGCCATGCTGGGCATAGGTGTGGCGACGCTGGCGATCGAATTCCTCTTCTCGGCGGCGGCGCTGGTATTCACAGAGCATCGGCGCACAACCGATGTATTGAAAGGAGAATTTTGATGACATGGAAGTATGCGTGTGAGTTCAGGCATGTCAGCAGACAGTTTGATGGCCAAACCGTCATAGCCGATCTGAACTTTCGAATCAAACGCGGTGAGATGGTGGCACTCACCGGACCAAGCGGGTGCGGAAAATCAACCGTGCTAAACATGATAGGTCTGCTCGAAGCGCCCAGCACGGGGACGATCAACCTGTTCGACGAGTCCGCCCCGAGCGTCCGCTCTAGGAGGGCCCAGCAGATGCTGCGCACCAGTTTGGGCTACCTGTTCCAGAATTTCGCCCTGATTGACTCCGACACGGTGGAAGAGAACTTGAAGGTCGCGCAAACCTATGTCCCTGGACCGCGAGCGCGGCATCCCGACATGTGCAAGGCAGCCCTCCAAAGTGTCGGGCTCGACGACATGCTGAGACGGCGCATTTACAGTCTGTCCGGAGGAGAGCAGCAACGAATCGCGGTCGCGCGCTTGTTGCTGAAACCATGCGACTTGATTCTCGCCGACGAACCCACCGGCTCACTTGACGCCGAAAACCGTGACGCAATTCTTCAGGCGCTGCACCAAATGCGTGACAACGGCAAGACAATCATCCTTGTCACACATGACCCAGTGGTTGCCACTTCGTGTGATCGAATAGTCGAACTCAAGACCGCCCACGCAGCGTCACGGAAATCGTTTCCGGCTTCCAATCTCTAAATCGCGATTCGTTGCTATTGGGTGAAACGTCGTGAAACTCAGGCAACAAGGCAATCAGTAATCGCCAGCCGATTGCTGGATAGTGCCCTCGCACGGCGTCTATGGCTGCAAGACGCCGTTCAGGCGAGAAGGAAGTTTGTGGATGCCAAGGTAGCACCAGTGCTTTTAAGCTAGCGAATGGGCGGTTTCCCAAGCGACCATCCGGATCGATTTCCGCTCTATCAAGAGAGCGTCGTCACACCGAGCACCACCTGGAGTGTTCTTGTTCCTTTGCGATTGGGGACAGCTTCCCTACCTCTAGGCCGTATTGCGCGATTAGAGGAAAACAATGTAAAAGGTCTATCTACTTGCTTGCTAGCAAATGAGGCCAGCCCACGCTTCATTGGGGTACAGACATAATACCCGAAAAATAGGACACAGGCGAGAAATCATCGTCGGATCACCGCTTGCGGTATGGGTGAAGGCGCACTTTGCCCAAAACTACACCTATCTTTCCCCAAAGAACCGTTGCTACAAAGCTAGGCCATTCCTCGCCTTGTCAACTGTGTCCTATTTTTCGGCTCTCCCGCAGATTTGTTGTGGCTGGTTGCTGAACCGACATCAGTGGCACCGATAAGGTACCCACTTGGTAGCCTCGCCGCTGCTTTCGCGGAGGCGGACCGTCGCCGCACGGGTCGCCACACGAATGCGTCGTGTGGCGGGGACTGAGAACGTGTGAAATTAGGCGGCAAAGAGCACCCGTCGGAGTAACAAGGGGAATTTCGCACGGCCATACATCTGCCGCTTGAGCGCTTTCAAGCGATTGACCTGCCCTTCGACCTGACCAGAACTCCAGGGTACCTGGAGCGCTGCGCGGATGGCGACGAGATCCCGACGAAACCCTTCAGCCAGGCGACGAAATTCTGATAACGTGCTCGCCAGTGCCTGGTGCATCCAGTCATTGAGGGCCTCTTCGTGTTGCTGCACGATCAATTGCCGGAAGGATTGTGCGAGGGCGTACACCTCGAACAGTTCCGGAGCATTGCTCTGAAACTGTTCGAGATCCTGGTGTTCCTGTGGCGATAACGCTTCCGGATCGCGGACAAATAACCATACTGCTCGACGGGGAATGGAACTGCGACGGACCACGGTTTCCATTTCGGGACGATGCCAGCGGTCGGGATGCCGTAAGCACGTCAGGTAACTAGCGACCAACGATTGCGAACCCGGAAATCCTTGGCCTTGCAGTTCCCGCCAGAGTTGGCTGGCATTGTGACAGCCCTCTTCCCAGCGTTGGCGCAGATATGGCATGAAGGGCACGAGTTGACTGCGCCGGGTACGGCGAAAGCGTTCCGGAAATTGCTGGGAGGTGAGATAGCGCGAGATAGTGCGCACACTGACCCCCACGTCTTGCGCAATCTGCGGGTAGTGCCAGCCCAACCGATCCAGTACGAGCACGCGCTCAAAGGTGGCGTACCGCTTGGCGCGCCGCTCCAGCCGCAAGCGCTCATCTCGTGCAACAGGCGGAATGACGTCCTGATTCGTCGGCGATGCGCTGGCTGCGACGATCGTGTGTAACGCCGCGCGGTGCCGTTCGAGCACCTGTTCGGCGGTTTCCCGCAGGGTGTGGAGCAGGTGCCAGCGATCGGCGACCTGCATTGCTTGGGGGGCACCTTGGGTCGCCCCTTCGATATACGCACTGCCGCGATCGCGACAGACAATCGTGACTTCCGGATGTGTCGCAAGCCACGCACTCACCGACGTACTGGAGCGTTCCTCCAAGAGGGCCACGACGCGATGCTGCACGAGATCGACCACAATCGAGCCGTACCGTTGCCCTTTGCGCCACGCCCAATCGTCCACTCCCACGATCGGAACAAACCCCACATCAGGCACCGGCAGATCGAGAATACGTCGTAAGAGCGTGTCGGGTGAAATTGGCATAGCGAGAGTCTGCGCCAGACGAGAACCGCTCTCACCCGTGGTCGCTAATCCCATCTGTTGCAACGCGGCAATCAGCCGATCCGTCATCCGTGCGTAGACCCGTACCAAACCCGGAAAGCGTTCGGCAAACACCGTATACGGGCAATCGGGGTTTGGACACAACATCCGGCGGACCGTCAGATGCAAGACGACGTGTTGCCCACCGCAACTCATATCCGCCACCGTGCGTTGATAGCGGCTGTGCAGGCGTTCGGCCATGGTCTGACATGATGGACAGGGAACGGAGAAGAGCGTCGAACACACCTCGACGACCAAACGGTCAGGTTCACGCGTCACGTGTTCAATGCTCAGTCCGTCGGGCAACGGCAGGAAGGGTGAGCTGGCCATGCGACCTCCTCGAAGCGAAATACCACCTCACGTGCATCGGAGCATGGAACTCGGTGTCGGTTCAGCAACCAGCCACAACAAATCTGCGGGAGAGCCTATTTTTTGCGTATTATGTCCGTACCCCTACCTCACGTCATACGTGGTGATGTTTGCCCATGGCGTGATGCGGTCGTAGCGATGAAAGACCGCATCACCCTTAAGAGAGAGGCCGTCGCAGCCGATGATCGCAAGAGACCGTTGCAAACGAATGTTGTGATCGAAGGGTCTGCCATGAAAACACTGTTCTCTCTCCAGCGCTTTCCGTGGGCTGGTGGCCTCTGTGTGGTCAGCATTGGAGGATTGGGCGTCTGGATACTCCTGAAACCGGGTTCTGCCTCCCTGTATCGGACGGTGGATAATGTGGGACAAGCGGTGGGGATGTCTCTCGGAGCCGCCTGCTGTATCTGGGCATGGCAACGTCTGCACCGACGGAACGCCCCCCGTCAGCAGCAACTCGTCCCGTTGCTGTTGGGAATCGGACTGTTCTGTAGCTCGATGGGGCAAGCGATCTATGCCGCGTATGAGCAATTTCTGCAGCAGGCCCCCTTTCCCTCGTGGGCTGATGCGGGCTATCTTGCCCTTTATCCCTTTCTGTTCCTCAGTATGCTCTGTTTTCCCCTTCCCGCCTTGCCCACGGTCGCACGCGTACGGATGTTCTTTGATAGCCTGCTGATCTTGGTCGGCAGCATCACCGTCAGTTGGTACTTCGTCTTGGGGCCCACGCTCTTTCAAAGTGCGGTCACTCCGTGGGCAAAGGTGGTGGGAGCCGCCTACCCCGTGGGCGATCTCATCACCATGATGTGCCTGACCTTTATTGCATTCCATCCCCTTACCCCAGCGCAGTTTCGCCCAACGCTGGGATTGCTTATCAGCGGCATGGTTGTCTCGGTCCTCACCGACAGTATCTATCAATGGCAAACCTTGCAAAACACCTATGCAACAGGGTCGCTGCTGGATCTCGGCTGGCCCGCCAGTTATGCGCTCTTGGGTCTCGGAGTACTGGCGTTGAGCCGTGTGAATATGGCGGCAATCGCCCCCCAACCCGTCAAAATCGAAGCCCTGTGGCGGCTGATCCTTCCCTCTGGGTTCGTGCCAGCGATTGGTTTCTTACTGGTATATACGCATCTCTTCGTTACCGAGACGAGCCTGGAACCCGGTGTCTATCTGGGTGCTGGCGTGCTCTTCTGCTTGGTCATTGCCCGCCAACTCGGGGCATTACGTGAACAATCGGTGACGGCACACACCATCCAACAGCTCCATATCGATCTGCAAACAACCCATGACGATCTGCAAGTGGCGCATGTTACCTTGCTCACCCAGCACGATGATCTCAACCAAGCCCATGCTGCGCTCGCATCGTTAGCGACGACCGATCCCCTCACCAAAACCTGGAATCA
>JBBRHB010000249.1:0-7141 GCA_038223355.1 Chloroflexales bacterium | reverse complement strand
GCTGCTTCCGCACTACCCACCAGCATAACGCTAGCGCTACCAACGGCACAGCAATATATGTCAGGCCAAAAATGGTTTGCAGGATTGGCAGACTGTCGGTAAAGCGACTCGCCAACAGCACGGGCACTTGTAATGGAAGATTGATCAAGCGACCATGCGGCATCACCGCAACGCGTGTGTCCAGCGTTTGAAATGCAAGTGCACTACCATCCCAGGACAACGCCGCATTGCAGAATGCCGCGAACATCAGCCCCAGCGCTGTTAAGCCAAAGAAGCGCCGCATGCGCTATGCGTCTCCGAACCGGCGGTAGCGGCGAACCAGCCAGCTCATACTAGGACCTCGCCAAGCGCAGTTTGATCACCGCTGAGTGCCATAAAGAGGGCCTCAAAGCGTGCTACTGTGCGCTCCCAGGAATGAGGATCGGGAAAGCGATGGTGGAGCTTCGTGAGAAGCTGGTTAAGCGCCACGCCCAGTGCCGCCGGAGCTTGCGGCGGTATCATAATCGCGCCCTCGTAGCTGGCGACGGCCTCGGTGAGGCCGCCGACCTGCGTCACGACAACGGGGAGGCCGCAGCTCATGGCAATATGTAAGGGGCCACTCGCCGAGGAGCGATGGTAGGGCAACACGACCGCATCCGCTCCGGCAAAGAACGACATTACCTCGTCGTCGCGGACGTAACGGTTAACGAAGGTGATGCGAGCATGGTAGCGACTAGCCGCGATCAGTTCCGCCGGGAGATTCCAGCCTTCCCATGTCTCACCAACGATTGTTAGCCAGTACTTGTTGATTTCCTCAGGTGCGATTGCATCAAAGGCCGTCAGCAAATCTTCGACCCCTTTATAGGGCCGAATCACACCGAAGTACAGGAGGTTGCAGCATTCCGCCGGTGCGGCACGCTGCGCAAGCTCCGGATTACTGGACTGATAGTGGTCGTACGGACCATGCGGGATTAAGGCAACCGGCCGGTCACCGAGTTTATAGGAGTCCTCAAGTGCCGCGCGGTCGAACTGCGAATGCACGACAAAGCCTTGTGCGAGCCGTGTCAATAACGGCGCGACCAGACCAACATAGAGACGGGCGAGGTTGAGGCGCGCTTCACCGGTGTCGAGGACCTCATGGAATTCGATCACGACTTCCGCACCCAGCAGGCGTGCTACAGCCGCAAGCAAAAGGTAGGAGTGGAAGACCGTCCCGGTCCACCACTGAAAAATTACGACCTCGGGTCGCTCGCGTAGAAGAAAGCTGATGGCGCGCAACATACTAGGCAGCCAGTACCAATCGACACCGTCGTACACGGGCACCGCCGGGTCGTAACGCAGTTGCGTCAACTGTGCGCCGACCCGCGCCCGACCGGGGTAGAGGCGGGTCGGCAGGAGCTGACGCATCAGGATGGCGGAGATCTGCTCGCGCTGGGCAAGAGCATTCGTCAAACGGCATGTATACACACTAATGCCACTGAAAAAACGCGGCCCAGCACCAACAACACAAATCCGTTGACGCTTCATCGAGCGGTACCACCTGCACCATCAAACGTAACTGCCGCAAAACTATCAGTTTGACGCCCTGCTGTCGTCTCGCCTGGGGCTGTCGCCTCGGTATAAAGGATGGCACTGGCCTGACTTGGTGCGTTGTGGCGCGCTGGCGTACTCACCCATTCTTTGAAAATCGTTTTAAGCACGCGCCAGCCGTCGGGAAAGGTCCGTAGGTTGCTTTCGCCATGCACCCGCTCGGCCTCGTAGCTATGGATTTCGACGACTTTCAGCCCGGCGCGTAACGCCCGCACATTCATCATCGTCTCGATCTCGAAGCCATCACCATCAAGGGCTAGCACCGGTAGGACGCGCGCCCAGAAGGCGTTGTAGCCATAGCACAAATCCGAGAAGCTGCCGCCAAATAACACACGTACTAGCAAGGTCAGGCTGGCATTCCCTAGTCGCCGCAGGACGCCCATATCCGAGGTACCCGCACCTTGTAGGAAGCGTGAGCCTTTAACAAAGTCGGCCCCATCACGTAGGTAGCGCACGAACATGCCAATTTCACTGGGATCGGTTGACCCATCGGCATCCAACATGACGATGATGTCGCCAGTCGCAGCCGCGAAGCCAGTACGAAGAGCAGCGCCTTTGCCGCGAGCGCTCTGTTGAACAATACGAATGGTCGGGAGCAGACGCTGGGCGACTTCAATCGTATCGTCCGTCGAGTTCCCATCGACTAGTATGACCTCATGGACCCACACTGGGATGCGTGGCAACACATGTGGTAAATTTTTTGCCTCATTCATGGCCGGTACGACGGCGGTTACTTTGACGTAGTCCGTGGAGGTCGCACGAGCCTGATTATTGCGCTGAACCGTTGATTGGCGTTGCATTACCTGCTCCTCATTAACGATGATAGTTCGGCTATACAGCTGCGAACTGCTTCATAAGACGATGAACGTAGAACTTGTTAGGACGCGGTCTCGCAGTCTGGGGCCGGACTCGAGCGCCCGCTTCCACAACCACGAGATTGTGGGAGCGACATTGCTTCGTTAATCGGGATACATGGGGCTAGGCGTCGCCAATGGGTGCGTCTATGCTGTGTAGCTGCGGCACCCACGTCGCTGTCGTGCGCTGCCGTCGCGCCCTCATGAGGCGGGGTGCCCGCCGAGGACGTGTTCGCTTGATGTCTCATTGTGCCCTTCTTCCGCATGAATCCCTACCCGTATGCTCGCTGCTTCGAATTGTTGATCGTCGGCGCGTTTTCGACGTCGTAGTGCCCCAAACATCACGACCCCTGCCACACCATTTGCCGGTCATCCACAGTCTGCGTATCGTGCTGCCCCAAACAGCATGATTGCACGCTTGCGGTGAATCCCGCGCAAGCTGCTCATTGCTTGCGCTTAAACGCCGTCAGGCATAACTTGGCCTTAGCCTGCGACAGATCATGAAGATCATTTATTACCAGGCTGCGGTGCCTGGCTTTCACAGCGCTCAGCGTGCCAAGAATTGCTGATGCGCTATGCTTGCGTCACGGTGGGTCATCGCGCAAATGACGTGACGTGTACAAGACAACCTACGCTATTGATCTTCAACCGGATGCAAGAAAAGAGGCGACAGTGCCCGTGCTGGTCTGGATCATTTTGCTGGAAAGCACGCCTTTTACCAAGCCATTGTGCGCTAGGTCTGACCATGAAGGAGACGCAAACATAGCGCTGCTTCTCAGGCGCTTAAAGGAAGGGCACAAAGTGTGCCAGCATTTCGAATACTGACAGTCTCTGGGCAGGACTTGGACGTACTTGCCCACGAATTATTATAGTGTTATATTTGGTGTTGCCCTCTGCATGAGTCCAAAAAGCCCGTATGCTCGCTGCTTCGGATCTATGGATAGTGCTAGGGTATTAAGGAGAGAAGTGCCCCAAACACTTCTCTCCTATTTTGTGCGCCGCGCGGCGTTGCCCTCACAACAGCAGGGCAAGATCCTTTTCGAGCCACTCTCGTCCGCTGCAGTTGTACAGCACTGCCATGGTCAAACACTGCGTTAGCCAACCTTGGCACCACGTGGCGTAGCGGACTGAACCATACTTTGATTCTGCCGGAGCAGGACCGATAGGCTATGTTCCTGGCCAAGTCCCAAAACTATACTCATAGCTGTGAGGGTGTAGGGATTTGCGCAGAAGACAAGAAGCCTTATAATCGCGCCTGTAGTGTAGCATTCCCAGCCACAGTTTCAGCGCATGAACCCGAAGCTCTAGCTTCAAGGCGTAGACGTGAGCCAATGGCCCGTCCTCCTGGTGTCGCACCCCCACACCGTGAGTGCCATTAAAGCCATCGAGGATTGAACCGATGATACAGAAGCATGCCCTTTTTAGAACGTTTCTCGTCGTGCTGTTTGCGGGACTGCCCCTCGTGCTCAGTCGAACGGCTGCCGCTGCCAGTCCTACACAGCCTGCTGTGGCAAACAACGTATTTGTGGGGCGGGCCGGAACGCAGTTTATCTTCAAAGGCAAACCCTGGCCGGTCGCCGGTACCAATATCCATTACCTGGGCTGGGGGAATCGTGATGAAGTCGATAATGTGCTCCAGGGTGCTCAGCATATGAACTTTAATGTCGTCCGGACTATCCTACACTCGGTGATCGGCTCACCGGATGGAACGACGATGGCCACGATTAATGGGAGCTGCTACCAGTGGAGCGATACCTTTTTTAAGGGCACGAATGATTCAACGAATATGGGCATGCATGGGGTGTATTTGCTCTCCTGGGATGCGACGCGTGGTACGTATGCTTTTAATGATGATCCTATAACCGGGCTCGGACGGTGGGATTATGTAATCGCCAAGGCGGGTCAACTTGGGTTGAAGCTTGACATCTCGCTTATTGATTTCTGGCAATGGGCGGGAGGGGTGCAACAAGTCAATGGCTGGTATAAGCCGGGCTATCTATCTGACTCGGCAAGCACGGGTTGTCCGGCCGATCCCGAGCGCTTCACCTACTTTTTTGCCCAACCGGCAACACAGCAGCTCTACAAGGCCTGGGTGAACCATGTCTTAAATCGCACGAATTCGATCACCGGCATCAAATATAAGAATGATCCAACTATTTTCGCCTGGGACTTGATGAACGAGCCTGAAATTGCCGTCTGGGATCAGAACGTACCGTTAGCTCAAACCTGGTTCACGACGATGGCGACCTATGTCAAGTCCATCGATTCGCACCATCTACTGGACGCCGGTGATGAAGGTTTTTATCCTGACAGCAGCCATAATGTTCTTGACCCGGCTACCATCTTACAGATTCCAGCGATTGATTTTGGAAGCTGGCATACATATCCTGATTATCAGTATCCGAACGAGCCCGATCCGACGAGCTACGGGTTGTCGCTGATTGCCCAACATTGTCAGACCGCGGTGCAAGTTGGTAAGCCTGTGATATTACAAGAATTCGCGTATCGCTATAGCCATCCCAATCAAGTGAGCTTATACCAGAGCTGGCTTAACGCGTTAGCCCAGAATAATGATTGTGCGGGCTGGATCATTTGGCGACTGGACAGCATCGAAGCAGTAGCACCGACCAGCCAATACCCGGGTTTTGAAAGCGCTGTCCCAAGCGCCTGGCCGCCGGATAACGGCGAGCAATTCAGTTTTTATAATAATGGCAGTCCGGTAGCAAACGTGTTAATGAATGAGGCGATGCTCATGAAAACGAGGTAGTGCGGGCTGACTCGAAGGCCGCCAGTGCTCGTGCTCGGGCGGCCTTGTGGTCGATTATCGGAGTCGGATAATCGCGACCGAGTTGGACTCCCGAGCTCGCAGCGACCGGCTGTAGCATCGTCCAGGGCGCGTGAATATATTCGGTTGGAACGGTTGCGAGCTCGGGCACGTAACGCCGGATATACTCGCCATCGGGATCATAGGTTGCGCTTTGAGTGACGGGATTGAAGATGTGGAAATAGGGCTGGGGATCATTCGATGAGCCCGCGACCCACTGCCAGTTTCCGTTATTAACGGCCAGTTCGCCACAGCCGAGCTGTTGCATAAAAAACTGCTCGCCGGCGCGGTAATCGATCAGCAGGTGTTTACACAAGAATGAGGCCGTCACCAGCCGGGCGCGATTGTGCATAAAAGCTTCGGTGCGGAGCTGGCGCATGCCGGCGTCGACCAGGGGATAGCCGGTGCGACCCTCCTGCCAAGCCTGAAGGTCGGCTGGCGCTTCGCGGTAGGGAAAGTGAAGGAACAGGTCGCGGAACGGGCGCTCTAGCACTGACGGGAAATGCACCATAATGCCGGTATAAAAGTCGCGCCAGGCGAGCTCGCCCAGCCAAGTCTCAATGGCTTTGCGCTCGTCGGGATCGTCGGTATGCTCGCGCAAGGCGAGGGCAACCCGCACAGCACTTCGCGCGGCGAGCGTTCCCAACCGGAAGTGGATACTTAAGCGCGACGTGCCATCAACAGCCAACAGATTCCGCTCGTGATGATAAGCCCGCAAGCCATTGCCAGCGCGTCGCACGAAGGTTTTGAGCAGTTCGTTGCCGGCCAACGCGCCGGGAGGCATGACAGTTTGTGTTACTACGAAGCCTAGCTCGGCAGCCGTGGGCACCGCTAGACCCTCCACGCCCGCTAGTGGGACAAAGTGGAGGCGAGCAGCATCGCTGCGCTTGGCAGTCAGAGATGGATCGGCTTCCAGGCGTGCCAGCCAGCGGCGGCGGTAGGGCGTATAGACGGTGGGGGGCTTATCCTCACTGGTTAGGAGGAGGTCGGGCTCGGCCAGCAGGTGGTCGGCAAAGCTTGCGACGCGCCGGCCGTGGGCCTCAACAGCCATTCGCACCGCAGCATCGCGCTCCAACGCATATGGCTCATAGTCCCGGTTAAAATAGATACCCTCGGCTCCGCTCTCGTCAAGCAGTTTAACCAGCTCGGTGGCAGGCGTCCCACGCCGTACCACAAGGCGGCTGCCACGTTGGCGGAGTTGCTCGTCGAGCTCGCGCAGCGATTCCATTAAAAAGTGGACGCGGGCAGGAGCGGTATTTGGCGCGCGGAGGATCGCATCGTCCAGAATGAAGACCGGCAGCACTGCCCCGCCACTTTGGTCGAAGGCGGCTTGGAGAGCGGTGTTGTCGTCCAGCCGGGGGTCACGGCGAAGCCACCAGATGAGAGTCATGGCTTCAACTGCGACCTGCCAGCCCATCGCCAATGCTGCGTACTTGGCGCTGAATCAAGGGCTGATCGACTGCTGTAGGCACCGCCTCGGCATAGCGTTCGAGGTCATACAGCCCACGATGAAAATCATCCATGCGCAGCCGTAACATTCCTCGGTCTCGCAGCTCTTCCGGCGAGCGGGGCTGCAAGAGGAGCAGGCGCTCGGTCGCGGCCAGCGCCAGAGCAAATTTAGCGCGGCGAACATAGCTTTGTTTAAGATTGTTGAGCAACCGGACGAGCACCACGCGATGTGGCACGGGCGGGAACAAATCGGGGTCCGGCAGCGTAGCGCCACTTTGTGCCTGCAAAAACACGCGACAGGCACTCCCGTCAAGGACCTGACCGAAGAACAAGTCGAGGAAGACCGGTCCAGTGGGCAAGGACCAGCGGGCCATGAAATGCGCGGGCAAGGCGGCGGGTTCGAGCGCAATCCCGTTATGTCCGGCGACTGCCAGCAAAAGCAGCG
>JBBRHB010000248.1:0-7150 GCA_038223355.1 Chloroflexales bacterium | reverse complement strand
GGCAGCGGTCGCACCGGCCTCGCGAATATGATAGCCCGAGACCGAGACCGGATTCCACTTCGGCATGTGGCGGGTCGCAAACTCAATTGTATCAACGACTAGGCGCATTGAGGATTGGATTGGGAAGATATATTCGTTCTGCGCTGCATACTCTTTCAGTATGTCATTCTGGAGTGTGCCGCCCAAGCTGGCGATGGGAATGCCGCGCTTCTCAGCCGCCGCAATGTACATGGCCCAGATCACAATCGCCGGAGAATTAATGGTCATCGAAGTCGTGACCCGGTCAATGGGAATGCCGTCGAATAACTGCTCCATGTCGGCCAGTGATGAGATGGCAACACCGCACTTGCCAAACTCGCCTTCGACCAGTGGATGATCGGTATCGCGACCATAGAGCGTCGGCATATCAAAGGCGACCGACAGGCCAGTTTGTCCTTGGGCAAGCAGGTACTTAAAGCGGCTGTTGGTTTCTTCGGCGGTGCCAAAACCGGCAAACATGCGCATCGTCCAGAGCTTGCCACGGTAGCCGGTCGGATGAATGCCACGGGTGTAGGGAAACTGGCCGGGGAAGCCGATATCGTTGAGCGCATCGTTAGCGGCGAGGTCAAGCGCGGTATAGAGCCGGTTGATCGGTTCACCAGAGATCGTCGTAAAGCCGGCGTTGCGCTCCGGTTCGCCGCTTTTTGCCAGGGCGGGGGCGAGAACGCTTTCTTCCCACGCTAGCTGCGCTTGCTCATAGGTTGCACGATCTTCGAACATCTTTATTCCAGACAAAAGGGGGCAGATTGCTCTGCCCCCATTCTACCATGTGCGCCGTAGGTTACTCGCCGGTCGTCCGAACCGGCGGCCAGCTCAAGACCAAGAGGCCTAGCGCTGCACCCAACAGGATACCCCAGATCGTCGCCTGGAGATAGGCGTGCGTATCGGCGGCTAGGCCAACACAGATGATGAGGCCAAAGACCGCGCCGATGGCAGCGCGAATGGCATAGACGCGCGCCGGAATGCGGTCATCCTCCATCACCTTCTGGCCCTGCTGGACATTCGGCACACGGGTGCCGGAGCGTGCGGGCGCAGCGGCCACAGCCGGCGCGGGCGCAACGGCAGCAGTGGCCGGCCCAGGTTGCACGGCTACCGGCGCAACGACGGCCGGCGCGGCATCAGCAACAACTTCGCCTTTGCGGGCTGCATTCGCCGCGCGGATCGCTTCGAGCTTGGCCTTCTTATCATCCGACATCGCTGCACCCACTTTGGCAGGAGCAGCGGCCACCGGCGCAGCAGTCGTGACGGGAGTGACGGCCGGGGCCGCTATGACCGGCGCTACCGTAACTGCGGGCTCGGCAGCACCGCCTTCGGCGGCTTTTTTAGCGGCATTCGCGGCACGAATCGCATCAAGCCGCGCCTTTTTGTCCTCATCCATTCCTTTTTCTGGGGGCATGTGTTTCCTCAAGCTATTGAATAATTACACTTAGGCAGTTCCGGCAATATTTCCGAGTTCATGACGGGCGATCACCATGCGTTGAATCTCGCTCGTGCCCTCGCCAATGGTCAGCAAGCGTGTGTCGCGGTAATAGCGCTCGACCGGAAACTCCGACGAGTAGCCATTCGCGCCTAAGACCTGGATCGCATTGCGGCAAATCTGCTCGCTGGTCTCGGTCGCATAGAGCTTCGCAATGGCGGCAAGCTTGCCAAATGGCTGACCCTGATCTTTCAAATGTGCAGCCTTGAGTACTAGCAAGCGTGATGCCTCCAGGCCAACCGCCATATCGGCAATCATATTCGAGATCGACTGGTACGCGCCAATCGGCTTGCCCATTGATTGGCGCTCGCGGGCATAGCCCACCGCGACCTCCATTGCAGCCTGCGCGTGACCAATCGCCTGGGCCGCAACCGTAATGCGTCCGCCATCCAGGATCTGCAGAAACTGGCCAAAGCCACGACCACGTTGGCCAAGCAAGTTTTCTTTGGGCACGCGCACATCATTGAGAAACACAGCCGTACTCAGTGAGCCACGGAGGCCCATCTTGGGCTCGTGCTTGCCAAACGTTAGGCCGGGTGTATCGCGGGGGACGATCAACGACGAGATGCCGCGCTTGCCCTGCTCTTTATCGGTGACAGCGGTCACAATGATATGGCCAGCAATCGGCGCGTTGGTGATCCACATCTTCTCGCCATTAATGATCCACGCATTGCCGTCTAAACGGGCATTTGTCCAGGTTGCACCGGCATCCGAACCAGCATGCGGCTCGGTAAGGCCAAAAGCCGCTAGATACTCGCCTTTGGCGGCGGGGACCAGAAAACGCTGTTTCTGTTCTTCGTTGCCAAAGAGCGCCAAGGGCATACTGCCTAAACCAACATGCGCGAGATAGGCCAACGCGGTCGAACCACACGCCCGCGCAATCTCCTCGACGGCCAAGACCATAGAGATCGTATCAGCACCCGCCCCGCCGTATTCTTCCGCAAACGGGAGGCCCAGTAAGCCGAGCGGGGCCATTTTGCGAAAAGTCTCGTGCGGAAACTCGCCTGTTTCGTCGGTATGTTTGGCAAGCGGTGCGATCGCGCGCCGGGCAAAATCACGCACAGTTTGTTGTATAAATTGTTGCTCGTCGGTTAGTGAAAAATCCACCCAACCCTCCCCGAGGGCCCCATTGCCCCCTGGAATTATAGCATAAGGAGGCAGATTGCCTCCAGGCTACAGCAAGCGCACCGATACGTCATGCGCGGCCAGAAACTGCTTAGCCTGGGAGATGGTATAGGTGCCAAAATGAAAGATCGAGGCCGCAAGGGCCGCATCGGCCTGACCAACCGTCACCGCCGCCAGGATGTGATCGAGGGTGCCGGCCCCGCCGGAAGCGATCACCGGGACGCCCACGGCACCGCCAATGGCCTGAAGCAGTGGGAGATCATAGCCGTCACGGGTGCCATCAGCGTCGATGCTGTTGATTACAAGCTCACCAGCACCCAGCTCGACCGCCTGCTTCGCCCAGGCGATTGCATCCAACTCGGTGGCCCGGCCAGCACCACCGGTATGTGTGAATACCGTCCAGCGTGGCGGGGCGGCGGGGTCAGCCGTGGGAATGCGCCGCGCATCGATCGATACGACCACGCACTGCGAGCCGAAGCGCTGGGCACCTTCGTTGATCAACTCTGGATGGAGGACGGCCGCCGTATTAATCGACACCTTGTCGGCCCCGGCACGGAGCATGCGGTACATATCTGCGACCGTGCGAATACCGCCCCCGACCGTCAAGGGAATAAAGACTTGCGCGGCGGTTTGCTCAACAACCTCGACCATGATCGCGCGCTCGTCGGAGGAGGCCGTAATATCATAAAAGACAAGCTCGTCGGCACCTTCGCGGTCATAGAGCGCCGCTAGGGCAACCGGGTCGCCGGCATCGATATGATCGGCGAAGGTCACGCCTTTAACGACACGACCAGCCTTGACATCCAAACAGGGAATAATCCGGCGTGTCAGCATCAGCTTGTGCGTCCACCTTCCTCCGGCTCGAAGCCCTCGCGCCGCTCGACCTGCATTTGCTTGACGTTTTCGAAGGCGGTTTGCCAAGCACCGGTAATGCGCTCTAGGAGCTGAAGCTCCTGAGACTCTAGGTCCGTGAGGCGGCCGTCATGGCGTTGGTGGAGCAATTCGACCCGGTTGGTGATGCGGGTGACACGGCCCTCTTCTTCGCGGCACCAAGCGTCGATCCGTTCGAGCCAACCAGTGAGGTGACGCAGATGGTGATCGTCGGTGTCGTGCAATTCGGTCAGCCGGCCCTCGTTCTGATGGCGTAGATCTTCGATGCGCTCCTGTGTTAATAGAAACCGCTCGGTCGCCATTAGCTCGATTCGACGCATCTCATCGTGGAGCGCCGGCAGTTGCTCGTCCACGGCCCCAATCGCTTCGGGCAAATCCTTGACGAACTCTTGCAGCGCTCGCGCCCGCTCTTCTAGCCGCGTCACGCGCGCCACGGGCTCATCTAGTGCCGTGCGTACATCGGCGATCATTTGCTGGGCCTCAACAGCTTGCCGGCGTAAGACCTGCTTCTCGACCTCTACCTGCTCATTAACATGGCGAATCTCTTCTACCACCGCCGTATCGGCCAGGCGCAGTTGTTCAAGCTGCGGCTGAACTTGGCGCTGCCGTTCGTCGAGCTCGCGGACATGCGCCACAACTTCGCGAATGGCGTGTTCGAGCTCTTCGATGCGCGCGAACCAGGGCGTGACCGCTTCGCGATCCTGACGCCGGGCCTCACTTAACTGGTGGATGCCAGCCTGCATCTCGCGGACGGGCTTGATCGCCTCTTCGGCGCGCAAGTGTACCGTAGCAATATCACGGCGAATGTTGCCGAGCTCGCGTTTATATACTTCTAAGGTGGCCTGAATCTCCTGCGCCTGGCGTTCGATAACATTTTGGATCTGTGCGACTTGGCCCTCGGCTCGGCGGGCTTGTTCCATCGCCCAGGCATACTTATTGTTTTGATCTTTCAGCATACGACGCAATTCGTCGATCTGGTTTTGCAAGTAAATCAGTTGAGATTGTTCTTGAACCCGGTGCTTTTCTTCTTCGTATTTGTGCGTGACGTCATTTTTATTCATTGCGAGACCTTTCCTGCCGTACCGATTGTGCGCAGCGCTTCCACCAGATCTACCGCACCGGTGTACAGGGCACGACCGACGACGGCAGCAGCAACGCCGATGTTATCAAGAGCTTGGAGATCGGCGAGGCTACCGACACCACCCGCAGCAATGATGGACGGTCCGTGGAGGGCTACCAACTCGGCGGTAGTGTCAAGGTTCGGGCCGTGCAGCGTGCCGTCGCGACTAATGTCGGTGTACATGACCGACTGCACGCATAGCTCGGCCATGCGCCGCACCAGATCGGTCGCGCGCACATGCGACATTTCAAGCCAACCATTGGTCGCAACCCAGCCATCACGGGCATCGACACTGATGACAATGCGAGCGCCGTAACGCTCGGTCAAGCGTTTGATCAACTGCGGATCGGCGAGCGCGGCGGTGCCGAGCAAGATGCGATCAACGCCGAGATGGATTGCGGCATCAACGGTCGGCTCGTCACGTAAGCCACCACCCAGTTGAACCGGGATAGATACGGCACGCACGATGGAGAAGACAATCTGGGCATTAACGGGACGCCCCAGTTTGGCCCCATCGAGATCGATGACATGCAGGCGCTGCGCCCCAAGCTCAGCCCAGCGCCGCGCCACCGCGACCGGATCGGGATCAAAGATCGTTTCGCGCTGGTAGTCGCCCTGGTATAAGCGAACACATTGGCCATCCTTGATATCGATTGCTGGAATAATGTCCACAGAAAGCCCCAATCCTTGGTGAGGGAGTGTAGCACCGGGTCGTACTACACCCTGCACTCAAAGCGGATAATCAAGACACGGAGCGAAGCCAATTGCGTAGGAGGTGTAGACCCCACCGCCCACTCTTCTCGGGATGAAACTGAGTTGCCGCAACATTCGCAGACTGTAGTAGGGCGGGAAACTGAATACCATAATCGGTCCGCCCAGCAACGAGCAGTTGGTCAGGTGTATCGACATAGAATGAGTGAACAAAGTAGAAGGCAGTGCCATCTGGAATATCTTCTAAGAGCGGCGTCGCTGCACAACTCAAGACTTGGTTCCAGCCTATCTGTGGGATTTTACCGACATGGGCCGGAAAGCGGCGAACGGTGCCCGGAATGACGCCTAAGCAAGGATGGAGGCCCCACTCTTCGCTTTGCTCGGCCAGTACTTGCATACCAACACAAATGCCCAAAAACGGGACCCCGGCGCGGATGAGCCGGGGCAGTACGGGTGCTAATTCGAGGCGATGCAGTGCGTCCATCGTATCGCGGGTCGCCCCGACGCCCGGCAAGACGATAGCGTCGGCTGCTTCGAGATCGGCAGCCCGGTCCGTGACTTGGAGGTGTGCACCAACATGCTGGAGGGCGCGCACCGCAGAGCGCAAATTACCAGCACCGTAATCAATGACAGCGATCATACTAGGTACATCAAGAATTGCTTTCCTGCTTGGCTGTCACCTTTGAAGCAGCGGATGCTGATGTTGGATCGTGGTGATAAGACGAGTGATATCTATCGGTTGTTCGACTTGCGCTCCCCATCCGTCATGGACGAGATCAGAGCGACCGCGTAAGACCTGCAAGGTTGCGATGATACATTCGACCAGCGCCGGGGGATGATAGCCACCTTCCAGAGCACAGACGATTCGTCCACCACAAACATCAGCCGCTAGATTATACACCTTTGTGGCAATCGACGCATAGCCGGTTGTGGAAACCAACATCGCGCCCAATGGATCGGCCCAGTGGGCATCATAACCGGCCGACACCATGATCAAATCCGGATCAAAGCGACGAACTGCTGGGAAGATGAGCTCGTCGTAGGCACGAACAAAGGCGGCCTCGTCCGTGCCCGGCGGCAGCGGAACATTCAAGGTTGTGCCATAGCCCGCAGCTTGGCCCATTTCCTGCCAGTGGCCGGTACCAGGATAGAAGGGATAGTTGTGGGTCGAGCAATACAAGAGCTGCTCATTGCTATAAAAAATGTCTTGCGTCCCGTTGCCGTGATGCACGTCCCAATCAATGATCGCAATTCGATGTACCCCCAACCGGTCAAGTGCATATTGGGCCGCAACGGCGATATTATTGACTAGGCAAAAGCCCATCGCCCGCCCGGCAGTCGCATGGTGGCCGGGTGGTCGGACGACGGCAAAGGCGTTAGCGGCGGTGCCACGCACTACCGCTTCGGTGGCACTCATAACAGCACCGGCACTATGACAAGCTACCTCCCAGGAATCGGGTGTTACATAGGTGTCGGCATCCAGCCAACCACCACCCTCAAGCGCTAGCATCTGCGTCTGTTCCAGCATCCGGCCGTGATGCACGGTGGCGATCTCGCTCTCACGGGCAGTGCGAAGAGGCGGCTTCAGAAGAACCGCGTCTAGCTCGCTCGTCGCAAGCGCTTGGGTCAGGGATGCGAGGCGTTGAGCCTGTTCGGGATGGGTTGGATCATCGTGCAACTCGATGATTTCGTCGCGGAGGAACGCAGTTGCCATCGGAGCTTCCTCTCATTGAAAAGTGAGAGTAGCGTAGCACACGGCGCACGATCATGCCGCAGCCATTGGGAAT
>JBBRHB010000247.1:0-7194 GCA_038223355.1 Chloroflexales bacterium | reverse complement strand
AGAGATGGCCGCGTACAGGGTTCCGTCCGGCGCAAATGTCAAACCATCTGAGACCCCGGGAGAAGCATAAGTGGTTACAGAGCACACGGTACCACAGGTATCAGGATTGTGGACACGAACAATATTGGTCGTGCATGCCGGTTGTGAGACAAAAAGGTCACCTGAGAGCGGATCGACAGCGACAGCTGTTGCACAGCTAATACTAGAGGTCAGGATCCGTAGCACAGCACCTGTTGCCGGATCAAGCTGGACGATCTGGCCGGTATTGTAGAGAGCTGCGTAGAAGGCCCCACTCTTGTCAAAGGCCAGACCATCCAACCAACCACTGAAAGGCGACCCGTTCACAGGCGTGGTGGTTACACCGCCGGCCGGGCCGAAGGTGTAGAGATTGGAATTGGTGAAGTCTCCGACGAAGAGCTGATTATGTGAGTTAAAGGCCAGGCCGACCGGACCAAGGTTAGTGCTGGCAAAGCCAGTTGCAAAGTCGGCAACGGCATAACCGGCGACAGGTACTCCGGCCGAATATGCCTTCGGAACAGCGGCCGGTAGCATGAGCAGAACGGCACACAACGTGACAAGCCAGTGCATTCGCAGGGTTCGCATGTTGCTTCTCCTTGTTCGCGATGGCACAACAATATGCCATAGTTAAGCTAAGGTGTGAAACCCGCTGCTTGGTCGTTCTACTCCCGTTAGAGCCCGAACGCATAGAGCTGCCCGTTCATATCGCCAATGTAGACCTGACCGTTTGAAACTGATGGTGTGCCCCAAAAGGCCGCCCCTGTTTGGCTGGTCAGTTTCTTTAGAATAGAGCCGGAAGAGGCATCCACCAGGACAAGCGCGTTGCCTTCGCCCACCAAGACAACTCCTGGGATGACCGTCACCGCGCCCAGGACCGGTCCATCAGTTGGAGCACTAAAGCACACTTGCCAGCGCAGTTGACCATTACTGGGATTGAGGGCTTGCACGCTGCCTTGGCAACTGACGCCATTAATGGTGGTCGACCCGCCAGCCACATACACGTTGGAACCATCCGCAGCACTTGCACCGATGCTGCCACTGCCACACTGCGGACAATCACCGCCGACTGCTACGCGCGTCTTCCAGACTGGGCCAGCAGTAAGATGATTACGGGAGAAGACATAATATAACCCGTTCTTGTTTGCCACCCCGACAAGCCGCCGAACCAGCGAACCATTCTTGGCCGTAAAGAGTACTGGCGTAGCACCAAAATCTCCGTCACCAACTTGTGAGGAAAGCGGGACCCCCCACGAGCCAACTACACTCAAGTCGGCCAATCGTAACTCAACGATCGCTATGCCATAGGGTTGGGTGCTGCAGGAAGCAGCATTACCGGTTGAAAAATACAGCGTCCCGTCTGCTTCATCGATCGCTGGGGAGCTCCAGATCCCACCGCCGGTGCACCCATCCTGGACCACGTTGAACGTGGCTTGAATAACCCCCGAGGTAGCATCTAGCTTGACCAGGCGTCCTTGGACTAGCGGGCAGTCGCCAAAGGATGCGATACCTACGTACACGCTGCCGTTGAAATAGGCAGGCGAGCTCCACATAAAGGTTGCCGGTGCCGGTCCCAGATCCGTTTTCCAAAGCTCGATGCCAGTCAAGGCATCCAGAGCGTAAAGGCGAGCTTGGGGATCGGCGGTCCCAACATTGCCGCCACCACCGACGAAGAGCACAGAACGCCGTCGACCATTGATCGAAAGCGAGGCAACGGTGGGGGTGTCAGCCACGCCTACGGAGGGCGGATTGCACCCTGCTGCACTTGTCAGCCCAAGAAACCTGCTCCAAACCTGTGTACCCGTCAACGCATTGGTCGCGTGCTCGTTGCCGTCCCACGAGCCCCAGTAGACGGTGCCATTGCTCGTTACGGGCTGCGAGAAGATGCCCAAGGTCCCGCCGGCTTGTGAGGCCGTCCACTTCGTGATCAGGTTGGCAGCCGTTGATGGCGTGATCGCTGTCTCAGATGGATTAAACCCAGTCCGGGCATTATTGGCACCGTAGGTCGTCCATTCGCCCGACGCTACTGCCACTGCCCGCGGCGGGGCGATGAAGGTCAAAGATAGTACCGCCACTATTCCGATGATTGCAAGCTCGCGTAACGCGCTACTTCTCCGTCCAACCGCATATACCCACCCCATCATGTACCCTCCTGTGATAGCCAGTTACGTGCATATGTCGGCTTTATCAACCTGCTTTGAAGACAGGAGCGCCACTAGCCACAGCATAGCCTTGCCCACGGACGAAGTGGCCGATGGCGTCACGACGCGTTGGCGGATTGAAGCTGAACTATGCTGGTGTGGGCGTAGAGCCTTGTTACCAGAATAGCACCGAACAACCGATTTGTGTTGCGGATTTGAGTCAGATGCGCCATACTGCTGCCACTCGGTTCTGAGCAGTTGGAGGAAGCATTTCCATGCTCGAAGCCATTTTTTCGCCACACTCGGTGGCGGTTGTGGGAGCATCGCCGGACCCGGCAAAGCTCGGCCACACGGTGCTCAAGAATATTATTACAAATGGATTCGAGGGCACGATCTACCCGATTCATCCTACAGTGCGCAAGGTGCTCGATCTACCGGCCTACGCTTCGATCATGGAACTGCCGTCTGCACCAGATTTAGTGGTGGTCGTCGTGCCACCCAGAGTCGTGTTGGAGGCGGTTAGGCAGGCCGGCGAGCGTGGAGCGCGCGGGGTGATTGTCATCACCGCCGGCTTTAAAGAGGTCGGAGGGGCCGGGCGCGAACTGGAACAGGAGCTCTTAGCGATTGTCAAGCAGTACAAGCTGCGGATGGTCGGTCCTAATTGCTTGGGCGTGATCGACAACATTAGCCATCTCAACGCTTCATTCGCGGCCCTCATGCCGCTGCCAGGTACTATTGCGTTTATGTCCCAGTCCGGGGCAGTTTGTACGGCTATTCTCGATTGGTCGAAGGCGGAAGGCATTGGCTTTTCACGCTTTATTTCACTGGGCAATAAGGCGGATGTCGACGAGGTTGTGCTGCTGGAGGCTTGGGCTAATGACCCACACTCACGGGTAATTCTGGCCTATCTTGAAGGCATCTCAGACGGCCAACGCTTCGTGGCGGTGGCGCGCGAGGTTACAAAACGCACGCCAGTGATCGCCATTAAGTCAGGGACCACGGCGGCCGGCTCGCGGGCGATTTCGTCGCATACAGGATCACTGGCCGGATCAGAACAAGCGTATAGTGCTGCCTTTGCGCAAAGCGGTATTTTGCGCGCCAATACCTTGCAAGATGTCTTTGATCAAGCGTTGATCTTCGCCTATCAGCCCTTTCTGCATGGCAATCGTATTGCGATCGTCACAAATGCTGGAGGCCCTGGTATTTTGGCAACCGATGCGATTGAGCGTGCGGGCCTCACACTGGCCCATTTGGAAGAAGCGACGATCCACAAGCTCCAAGCAGCACTCCCGCCAACGGCCAATGTTCTCAACCCGATTGATGTGATTGGCGATGCGCGCTCGGATCGCTACCGGATCGCGATAGACGCCGCGCTTGGCGATCCGCAGGTGGATGCACTGCTCGTGCTGTTTACGCCGCAAGGAGGCAGTGAGATCGAGGCGACCGCCAGCTTGATTGCCGATTTAGCCGAAGCGCAAGCAGAACCCCGTAAACCGGTGGTAGCATCGTTTATGGGCGAGTATTCGCTCAAATTCGCTCTTACGATTTTGAACGAACGCCGTATCCCGAACTATCCGTTCCCCGAGCGCGCGGTGGCAGCCTTGCAGGCGATGCACCACTACCATCTCTGGCAACAACGGCCGGCCGGCGAGTATCAGCAGTTTGTTTTTACTGACGCGCGCATTCGTGAGGTGTTTGAGTCCGTGCGGGCAAACGGTCGGCTAGAACTTGGTGAGTTGGAATCGCGTACCGTGATGGAAGCGTGTGGCTTAAAGCTGGCGCAATCTGAGTTGGCTCGTTCACCGGAAGAGGCGGTGATGTTCGCCAACCGGATTGGCTATCCCGTGGTTATGAAAATCTCGTCGCCTGATATTCTGCACAAGTCAGATGTCGGCGGGGTACGGGTGGGTATCGGCTCGGCCGCTGACGTACGAGACGCCTACGAACTGATCGAATATCGGGCTCGTCGCTACCAAGCGAATGCGGACATCCGTGGGATCCTAGTCCAAGCGACGGCTCCGAAAGGGCGAGAATGCTTGGTCGGCGTATCGCGGGATCCGCAGTTTGGTCCATTGTTGGCCTTTGGCTTAGGCGGCATTTATGTCGAAGTATTAAAGGATGTGGTCTTTCGCGTGACCCCGATCTCACAGCAGGAGGCGCTGGAGCAAGTGCAGGCGATTCGATCATTTCCGATTCTGAGCGGTGTACGTGGCCAAGCCGCAGCCGACTTAGACAGCATCACGGATACACTCTTACGCATCTCGCAGCTTGTCACGGACTACCCAGAAATTGTTGAAATGGATATCAACCCGCTGGTGGTGTACGATCAAGGGCAGGGTGCACTGGTGTTGGATGCGCGAATTATTATCGCCTAAGTCCGGATCACAGCAACAGGAGATACTGTATGGCTTCATTATATGTCGCAGCAACCGAACCATTCGTTGGTAAATCAGCCGTGTGTGCTGCGTTAATGGAATATTTTCGGCAGGATGGTTATCGTACTGGTTATATGAAGCCGGTTAGCGTCTTCCCAACACTCGTTGAAGGGGGTGCCAAGGATGAAGATGCCCAACTGATGCGTAGCTTATTCAACTTGAGCGAGCCCATGGAGCAACTCGCGCCAGTGTTGGTCACGACACGAGTCGTCGAAGGCGTACTGCTTGGAACACGCACAGATTTTCCGGCACAGATTCAGGAGGCTTATCAGGTCATCAAGCGTGATAAAGATGTTGTCGTGCTCGAAGGGGCCAATACGTGGGCAGAGGGTAGCCTGCTCGATCTATCCGCAGATCAGGTCAGTCACCTGCTTGAAGCACCGATCGTATTGGTTACCCGGCACAGCGCAAGCTTTGCGGCTGATATTGTCCTGGGTTGTAAGCACTTTCTAGGAGATCGGCTGCTAGGAGTCGTCCTAAATCATGTGCCACATGAGCAGGTTGCTTATGTCAAAGCGAATGTCGTGCCATTTTTAGAAGGAAGGGGCATTCCCGTTGTGGGCGTGCTGCCTAACGATCCCCGCCTAGCAGCCATCACGGTCCGTGATTTAGGGGAGCATCTTGGTGCGCAATTCATCGATGGGGATCAGAACCGCCTAGTCGAAAATCTGTCAGTGGGTGCAATGGGTGCCGACACAGCACTCCGCTTCTTTCGTCGCAAACCGAATAAAGCCGTCATTACGGGGGGTGATCGGGTCGATCTACAAATCGCGGCGCTCGAAACTTCGACGTCATGTCTGGTGTTGACAGGCAATGTACGCCCGTCCGCGACCGTCTTGGCGCGAGCGGAGGAACAGAACGTGACCATTTTGCTGGCATCGGAAGATACGCTTGGTACTGTGCAGCGCGCCGAGAGCTTATTGGACCATATGCGCTTCGGAGGTTTTGAGCAGCATGCGCGTTTCGGCCAACTCGCCGCCGAGCATCTCGACTTTGCTCGTCTGGTCGAGCTACTAAAGCTTGCCCCGGCGAAGCCCGGAGCAGTCACTTAACATTAACCGGTTTTGCGCGGCTTTACACGCGCCGAATAGTCTTCGCTAACTGCTCCCACGTTAGTCCGTGGCGGGCAGCAATATCGGCGGCATAGGAAGTGCCCCGTGGAGGCCCTTTGACGATGCGGTAGGTGCGTCGATCATTCGTGCGGGCTTCATCTACCCCAGCGACCAGACTTATAATTCGCTCGGCCTCATCCTGATTAAGGGCCGCAAGATCGGTTGCCAGAGCATGGAGATGGGTCACAAATACCGTACGGGCACCCAGGAGTTGAAGACCACGCAACACGTCCCGGGCAATTGTGAAGGCCTCGCGCTCGCTTGTACTGGTGAGCGGCTCGTTGAACAACATTAAGGAAGACGGCGTGGCGGTGCGAAAGATTTCGGCCAAACGCTGGGCTTCGTCGTCTAAGCGTCCAACGCCGGCTATGACCCCTTCCTGCTGCGGAAAGTGGGTCAGGATCGCATCGACAGGTGATAACGCCGCCACTTGAGCCGCGACGCGCAGACCGAGTTGAAACATCACCTGTACCTGGCCAATGGCACGGAGAAAGGTCGTTTTACCGCCATGATTCGGACCGGTTACGATCAAGATGCGTCCATCGTCATCAAAGGCAACATCGTTCGCGACCGTGTGCTCGGGCAAAACATGTAAGGCCAGTGCCAGGTTTATCATGCCGTCGACTACAGCCCGGCGCTCGTGTTGCGGCCAAATGACCGGATGGCAACATGTGAGCCCTGCAGTGCTAAGCTTCGTGTCCAGCGCAACTGCTCCCAGCCAGAAGGCGAACTCGTGCTCTAAGGCGGCGAATGGACGCCCCGTAAACTCACGGTAGCGACTCAATGACGCGGCAACGGGTTGCAAGACAGCAGAGAGCAAACGATCCAGGTCACGACGCAGTACGCCTTCCCCGTCACCGAAGGGCTGACTGATTGCGCGGCGGAGCGTCCCAGTGGGCTGATCATCGGCGGCCTTGCCCAGCAGACGGCCTAGCAGTGAGCGACCGCTGCCGAACTTTTCGCGCTGAATACTCACCAGAATAGCGCCCGATGGACGCAAATCCGTATCAAGGTTAATGCCGAGGGTCACACTGCCGGCCTCACCGATCTGCTCCTGTAGGCGGGGCAACTCGGCTCGCAATGCGGCGAAGGTCTCGGAGGTGGCAACCTGCATGACAACTGCTCGTAACATCAGCAAGCCCTGCGACGTTAGACTCAGTGCACCCGACAGAGCTCCCTGGAGGCGCACGACGACCTGCACGAAGCGGTCAAGCTCCACGACACGGGCGGCAACCTCTAGCAGGGGGGCATTGTCTGGCCAATTAGCGGGGCCGTGACATAGCGATGCAAGCTGTGGCAGAAGGAGCGCGCACTCCGCCACCAAGGCAGAATGGGCGAGCAGATCCTGCATAATCGCTTGGCGATAAGCGATTATGTCGGGATCGACCGGCAGCTCGCTGATGGTAGCCCGCACCGCGCGAGCGTGGTTGCCATCGACATCTAGTGCGCGGACAAGCTCATCGAGGGCCACATCCTCGAAGGTGGTGGTAG
>JBBRHB010000246.1:0-7210 GCA_038223355.1 Chloroflexales bacterium | reverse complement strand
GGTTCCTTGCTCCGTCGCCAGTACCGCCGCATTCGTCGCACGCTGGATGTCGGACAATATCGTTCGCACCTGCGCCGTCGCCGCCTTCGATTGCTCCGCCAGCAAGCGAATCTCTTGCGCTACCACCGCAAACCCCTTGCCTTGCTCGCCTGCCCGGCTCGCTTCGATTGCCGCATTCAACGCCAGCAAGTTTGATTGGTCGGCTAGGTCGTTCACCGTCGTGATAATCTCGCTGATTTGCTGGCTCTGCTCCGACAAGGCGAGGATGTTTTCGGCCACCGATTGTGTTTTATGGCGAATGTCGGTCATACCCGCAGTCGCATGTCGCACCGCCATCACGCCCTCGTCCGAGATACGGGTCGCTTGTTGCGCAATCGACGACACATTGCCTGCCAGCAGCACCGCCTGATCGGCCGAGGCCTTGAGCTGGTCAACGGTCGCGGTCGTTTGGGCGATGGCCGCCGATTGCTGGGTGACGCCAGAGGCCTGTTGGCTGGTTGCGGCCAGGATTTCGCTGCCGGCACTCGCGAGGTTCTGCGAGCCCTGTTGCAACTCGGCGACGAGCAAACGCAGGTTGGTGATCATCCGTTGAAAGGCCAGTCCCAACACATCTTCAGGCGACTGCAGCTGCACTTGCTGGTTAAGGTCACCGTGGGCAATCGCATCCGCCGTCGTTGCCATGCGCTGTTGGTAGCCGATCATGGTGCGGAAGGAGTCGGCCATTGTGCCAAGCTCATCACGCGATTGAACGGCAAGCTGCTGATTCAGGTCGCCCCGCGCCAGCCCTCGCGCTGCCGTCGCGAGCTGTCCGGCTGCACGGGCAATACCTCGGGCAATCAGCAACGTCAACGTAAGTCCGAGCAGGAGCGCAGCCAGTGTAGTACCAATGATCAGCCGCCACGCGCGATTAAAGGCCACGTCGATGTCGACACTCGCGCCCAGTGCATATTTCGTCTTGGACTGAACCAAGGCCTTGATTGCTGCGATAACAGTGCTGATCCGTGCACTTGGACCGCTGCTGTAGTAGCTCAAAGCTTGATCGACCTTGCCGGCGCGACTAGCAGGTAAGGTCAGGGTCTCACGATCTTTGCGATGGTTGTCCCAGGCCAGTGTAAATTGCGCCAACTCAGCTTGCTGTTCGCCGGCAACGTCGCCGGCCTTGAGCGCGGTAACGGTGTCAGCAATATTTTGGTCAAGGCGGGCTATGTCAACTTCCAGTGCGGCCTTTTTTGTGGCATCGCCAGTAAGGATGTGAGCCAAAACTTTTTCCCGGATGTCTAAAACGTTCTCGTTCAAGCCACTCGCTAAGGCCGTACCTACGAGGTCAACAGAATACATGTCGAGTGCCTGGGTATGCAGGTGCTGTGCCTCGTTAATGCCGACGCCACCGACAGCTATGCTCAGGACCAGCAGCAGCCCAAAGGCCGCCAATAATTTAGTTCGTAGGTTCAGTTTCATTTCTCAGCCATCCTGTCTAGACCTGGTACTGATCGACCAGGTGATTGAGTGTTGTAGACAGATCGGTCAAGTCCTGAACTGCCTGCCGTGTGTGATTAGTAGCTCCCAGATTTAGCCCTGTTGCTTGATTGATACTGCCCATCGCGACCGCAATCTGCTCCATACCCACCGAGTGCTGCTGTACCGACGCGCCAATTTGTCCCGCCGACTGCGCGGCCTGTTGGATCACGGCGGCAAGGTCATCGATCGTGCGACCGGCCTGGTCGATAAGCTGCATGCCAGCATCAACGCCCTTGCTGCCGTGCTCGGTTGCCATCACCGCGGCGTTCGTAGCTCGCTGAATATCAGCTAGGATCACCCGCACCTGTGCGGTCGCGGCCTTTGACTGCTCCGCTAGCAGGCGAATCTCCTGAGCGACGACCGCAAAACCCTTGCCCTGCTCACCTGCGCGGCTCGCTTCGATTGCTGCATTCAATGCCAGTAGGTTCGATTGGTTGGCTAAATCATTGACCGTCGCGATGATCTCGCTGATCTGTTGACTTTGCTCGGACAAGGCCAGGATGTTCTCAGCAATAGACTGCGTCTTTTGTCTGATGTCGTCCATGCCAGCGGTCGCATGGCGTACCGCCAGCACCCCTTCATCCGCAATGTGGTTGGCATGTTGTGCAATCGCCGATACGCTACCGGCAAGCTCGACCGCTTGATCAGCGGACGCTTTCAATTCGTCAACGGTCACCGTTGTTTGTGCAATCGCTGCCGACTGCTCGGTCATGCCGGCCGCCTGCTGCGATGTAGCCGCCAAAATTTCGCCGCCGGCACTGGCCAGATTCTGCGAGCCCTGCTGCAGTTCCGCTATGAGGCTGCGCAGGTTACCGATCATCCGATGCAGAGCACGTCCCAACACGTCCTCGGGCGACTGCAGTTGGATCTCCTGGTTGAGATCACCACGGGCGATCGCGTCCGCCATCGCCGCCACACGTTGCAAGCTCTCGATCATTCGGCCAAAGGCGCGTCCTAAAACATCCTTAGGCGACTCTGGCTGCACTTGCCGGCTGAGATTGCCCTGCGCGATCTCATCGGCTACCGCCGCCATACGTTGCTGATAGCCGATCATGCTACGGAACGAGTCAGCCATCGTGCCAAGCTCATCTCGCGAGTGCACATCGAGGATTTGGTTAAGATCACCCTGGGCAAGCCCGCGGGAGGCTGTTACCATCTGTGCGGCCGCACGGGTGATGCCACGTGCCACAAGCAGGGCCAAACCACTTCCTAGTAGCAAAGCGACAAGGCTGATGCCAGTAATGAGCCAAGCCGAGCGAATAAATGCTCGCTCGGTAGCAGCATTGTGGTCATTCGCGGACTGCACCTTGCTTTGAATCAAGACATTCACGGCATCACTTACAGAGTGGACACGAGCATTCTCATCGATGCTGTAGAAGGCCAGCGCTTGCTCGACACGACCTCCTACCCGGCTGGCCGGCAAGGTCAAGGCATCACGGCTTGTACGGAAGGAGGACCAAGCCGCCACAAATTTGGCGACCTGATCTTTTTGAGCACCCTCGCTGTCGCCGGCCTTGATCGCCAATACGGTCGCATCAACATTCTGATCGATACGCTTGATATCAGCTTCGATTTCCTTTTTCTTCGCCGGCTCCACACTGGAGATGTGAGTCAACACCTTTTCCCGCATTTCCAGCATATCTTGGCTAAGCATACTGACTAGACCCGTTCCGACCAAGTCGGCTTGGTACATCGTCGCGACTTGTGAACGGATATATAGCGCCTCAGAGATGCCAACTGCGGCAACAATCGCAGCTAACACGAATACAACACCAGAGACCGCTAAGAATTTATTGCGTAAATTAAGTGTCATTTCTCACCCGAGCTCATCAAAAACATCAAACCGGTCACTCGTTAGCAGCCGCTCCATATCCAGCAGGACAGTCGTTCCTCCGCTCACACCCATCGCCCAAGGTTGCCCACCGAAGTTGCGATCAAGCATTGCGAGGTGCAACCGATCAACCGTCAGTACTTCATCTATCAGCAGTCCCACACGTACCTGTGGCATCTCGACCAGGATTACCTGTGCGCTTGGTGAAGTCGACGGCACGGCGCGAAGTTGCAGTGCCACAGCAAGATCCAACACAATGAGGATCTCCCCCCGGAGATTCAGCAAGCCCGCAACGTAGAGTGGTGTACATGGTATCGGCGTTAACTTTTGTGGCGGCAAGACTGCCCGCAGGAACGGCAATCCGATCGCATACTGTTCAGCGCCAAGCCGTAACAGCAACACCTCCAGCACGGCGTCCACCACTGCCTCCACGGGTGGCTGGGCGAAACGACGTGCTCGCTCCTGCAATGTCTGCTCGTTCATCTGCCAAGCTGCAGTGTCCAGATCCACGCTCATCGTGGGGTGCCCTTTCCATCCAGGCTTGCCAGCTGCATTTCGATGGCGTGACGCAGTTCATTTACCGGCGGCATGCCAGCTTCCGCCAGTTGTTTTTCGGAAGCGCTGGCCAATAGACGACGTGCATGTGTTAGCGCGGCCCGCGCACGAAGCTCATGGCCGGCGCGGGTATAAGCACGGCCTAGACCAAAATGCGCAAGAACATTGTGTTCATCCAAAAATGTTGCACGGCGCAGGCTTTCAATTGCCAGCTCGATAGCGCCGTCATCCAGCTGCCGCAGGCCAAGCAACAGGTGTGTTTCAACATCTGGCGGGCGCAGCACAACAGCTTGTTCAGCTTGCTGGGGAACCGGAACCCGAGCAACGATTGGGGAAGCACGCAGGCGTGCAGTGGGTGGTACACGTGGGTTGAGGGGACTGACAACCATAGCCAAGGCTCGGCTTGATGATTGCCCTGCGAATCCTACCGGGTGCCCGATATTAGCAGGCACCACGCGCACCGAAGACTGCGCAACAAGCAACTGAGTTCCTACGCTGCGCCATAGAATGGCACCCGGCAGGTGCACAGGTTCAAGAAGAGCGGTCTGTGGTGGCGGATCAGAGGGTCCTAGAACCAGCCAGCCGCCGGGAGCAAGCGCCGCTGCAAAACGGGTATATAAGTGTTGGGTCGTTTGAGCGCCAAAGTAGATCGTGACGTTGCGGCACACAATCAAATCAAGCGGCGTCGCCGACGGCTGGCTGGGAAGGCTGCCGGTGATCAAATTCATCTGACGAAATTCAACCATATTCCGAATGGAGGGCAGAAGTCGCCACCGGTTGCTCTCCTGGACGAAATACTTCTGCCGGAGCTGCTCGGGCGTTTCACGGAACGACCACTCACTATAGAGCGCGGCGCGTGCTATGTCGAGCGCTGCGTCATTAAGATCGGTCGCCAGCAAACGGAGATTCCATTGGTTCGACATGGGCAACTGTTCGCGAAGGAGCAGTGCAAGCGTGTAGGCCTCCTCACCCGTCGAGCAGCCCGCGGACCAGATATGGAGCTGCCGCGTTGACATTCGGCGCTTGATGAGTTCGGGCAACACCGTCATGCGTAAAGCTTCGACCTGGGGCGCGATCCGAAAGAAGTGGGTCTCCCCAATCGTCATCCGTGCGGCAAGGCGCTCCAGGAGATCACGACCAGCGGTTGAGGCGAGTGCCTGGTACCACGTTTCGGGATCGGTATATCCTGTCTGGGCCATGCCTTGGATAATCGCCTCATCAAGCCCCCGAGATTGATGCTCGGACAACACTAGGCCAGCCCACTTCTCAATGAGACTAAGATATGCGGTCCGCAGCCTCGGCGTGAGGGAGAGGGGCGGGCGCATTGCTAGCGTGGGCATCGTCATGCTAGGTTTGCAACGAGACGTGGGATGGGACCGGGATCTAATGTCACGGGAGACAGCACCGGAATAGTCGTGTTATCAATCGTAACAGCTAACGGCAGCGGACCGCCGGTCGCCACTTCCGACGACGAGGCAGCAATACGTTCAATGGTGTTAACCCACAAGAGGTAATGGCTTGGCGAACGGACCACGATCAACAGTTGATCAATGTGAAAGGGGGGAGTTGCTACGCCAAAGCGTGGACGCGGGTCCACGACCGGTAACATCGTGCCTTGATAGTTAATCAATCCTACGACGTTCGGTACTGCCTCCGGCAAGAGCGTAGGGGCGATCATCGGGATGATACGCTCGACTGAGGCAACTGGCAGCGCGAAAGAACGCTCGCCGATGTGGGCAATCAGCATTAGCTCCATAACACCACTAACCGGTCGTGGTGGTAGCCGTAGGCTGCGGCACGGGGCTGCAGTCATCGACATAGGGCTGTAGTGCAGCAAGCAAGCTGTCGCGCTTGATAGGCTTTGAGAGGTAGGTGACACAACCGGCGGCCAGAGCCTTGTCGAGCTCGGGAGCCGTGGTGTGACCGGTGAGGGCGATCACGGGGATATGGGCCAGGCGCGGTTGCTTCCGCAAGTAGGCTGTAGCAATCCAACCGTTGACCACCGGCATCTCCATATCCATCAGAATTACATCAGGTAGCTGACGCTCAGCCTCAGCAATCGCTTCACGTCCGTTACTGGCAGTCGTCACGGTATGACCCATTTGTTTTAACATTGCCGCAAGAATGAGTTGGTTCGTGCGTACATCTTCCGCTATCAGAATACGAGCCATACGCGCTCCTCCGGAGGTTCCAAGATGGCATAGCTATGCTACTGCTTTAGGCTTCCACGCTGCATAGCTCTTAAGTCCAGCATCAGCGCGGATGATGGATGAAGATGGTATACCCCTGCTATAATCGGCGTGCCATGCAAACCGACGAAGCCGCTTTGATCGTGGATGCCCAGCGCGGAGATGTGCGGGCATTTAACCTGTTGGTCGAGCGTTACCAGAGCCGCCTGTACTCCCTGAGCTATCGTGTCCTGAATGATCACGAGGCAGCGGCGGATGTGACCCAAGAGACCTTCATCAGCGCTTTCCGTAAGCTCAAGAGCTTTCGCGGTGGCTCGTTGAGTGCATGGCTGCTGCGGATTGCAACGAATGGCTGTTACGATTATCTACGCACCCGCAAGCGTAAACCGCAAATCTCGTTGGATGCCTTCGATCCCGATAGTGACGCTCAACCACGCCAGTTTACCGATCGAGGAGAAGCACTCGACGAACGTGCCTTGCGCGCCGAACTGGGCGAGGCCATCCAGCGTGGGCTGGCCGAGCTACCCGATGATCAACGGCTGGTCGTGGTGTTGAGCGATGTGCAGGGTTTGAGCTATGAAGAGATGGCGCAGGTAACGGGTTGGCCGCTGGGAAGCGTTAAGTCGCGTCTTAGTCGGGGCAGGGCGGCGCTGCGCGACATCTTGCGCCGGGGGGAACTTTTGCCGGAGCAGTATCGTTTAATACGTAATGATTAACTAACCTGAGTTGCTACCTAGCAGCAGATAGCAAAGGCTAAAATGAACAGAAAGACCTTCAACTCAAACCCACGCGCTGTGACGGCATGAAGCCGTCGGCCCATTTGGTCCGTAATTTGGCTGAACGTCGTCTCGACCTGCTTGCGGACCCGGTCCGCCAGATACCGCACCGACGGCGGATGCGGACGTTTGCTGTTGCTTTTCCGGGCCACCTGCAGCCGGATCTGCCCCGTCGCTGCCAGCGCGTCCTCCCAAGCGTCGTCCGTGTAGGCGGCATCGCCGTACACCGTCGCGCCCTCCGGCAAGTCCAGGTGCAAGCTTTTGCCCATCCGCCCGTCGCTGTAGGACGCCGGGGCCAGCACCACCTCGACCGGAGCACCTGCCGCCGTGACCACGACATG
>JBBRHB010000245.1:0-7212 GCA_038223355.1 Chloroflexales bacterium | reverse complement strand
CAGACCGCCATGCAGCATGATCGTTTACTGCAGCATCAGGGCTCAGACACCTCAGTCAAGGGAATTATTCAACTCCCTGCGGGACCTATGCTCATCGCGTCGCGTCCGATTCTTACCAGTGCAGACACCGAACCCATTCATGGGTCATTACTGATGGGACGCTATTTGAACCAAGCTGAAGTGAATACACTGGCACAGACGACCCATCTCGATCTAGAGTTCCGCCCGCTTGATGGACCGCTCTCACCGCTACTCGCCTCGGCTCGCGCGGCTATAGTGAGGACCGGTGCACCGATTGTGCAACCAGTTAGCGCGACCACAATTGGTGGTTATGCCCTGCTCAAAGACGTCTATAACCACCCAGCGCTGATCTTAGCTCTCCAGATGCCCCGCACTATCTATCTGCAAGGGATGGACAGCATCACGCTCTTCATGCTCTCGCTAGGGCTGATCAGCATCCTGCTCATCACCGTCGTACTCGTCCTGCTCGAAAAAACGGTGCTATCGCGGCTACACCGACTCGACGCCGGCGTAGCCGCTATCGGCACTAGTGGTGATTTCGAGGCCCGTCTGCCCGTTGTGGGCTCCGATGAGTTGGCCCACCTCACCATCGCGATCAACAGCATGGTGACCTCGCTTGCACGTGGGCAACGTGAACTGCGTGCGGCCAAAGAACACGCCGAAGCAGCCGATCAAAGTAAGAGTGAGTTTCTGGCGACGATGAGCCACGAGATTCGCACCCCCATGAATGGCGTGATTGGGATGGCAGAAATGCTGCTGGCGACGTCGCTCACAGCCGAGCAACGCGACTTTGCCGCCACCGTTCGAGATTCTGGACAAGCGCTACTCACCATCATCAACGATATCCTCGACTTCTCCAAAATCGAAGCTGGTAAATTTAATCTCGACACTCTTGACTTCGATCCCTGCAGGCTAGTAGAAAGCACCGCCGAACTGCTGCTAACCAAAGCCCGCGAAAAAAAGATCGGTCTTTCGACCTTCGTCGCATCTACCGTTCCCGCCATGCTCCAGGGTGATCCCGGCCGACTGCGCCAGATTCTGCTCAATCTGATTGGCAATGCCATCAAATTTACAGCCGAGGGCGAGGTAGAGGTACGTGTGGCAGTGGAGGAAACCGCAGACCCGCTCGCCGATCCCGTTCAGATCCGCTTCGAAGTCCGTGATACCGGCATTGGCATTGGAACAACGGCCCGCCTCCGCCTCTTTCAACCCTTCATTCAAGCTGATGACACGACCTCCCGTACCTTCGGCGGTACAGGTCTTGGCCTCGCTATTTCCAAGCGGCTAGTGGAGCTTATGGGTGGCGAGATTGGCCTCACAAGTCGCGAGGGCGAGGGCAGCACCTTCTGGTTCCGCATACCCCTCCAGCGCTCAGCAGCGGCATCCGAACTGGACATCACCACGAAGCTGCGTGGCCGGCGCACGCTGATTTTGGATGGAGGAGAGACCAATCGCCACGTTGTCTCAACCTACTTGCGGGCCTGGGGCATGCGTAGCGACAGCGCAGGCAGTCTTGAGGAAGGCCTCGCACTGCTTCATGCGGCTCATGCTGATCCGTATGAGATCGCACTCATCGACAAGAGCCTCTCCGGCTTGACCTCATTCGTAACGATCATGCAGCGTGACCCCGCCCTTGCCCAGACACGACTTCTGCTACTAAGCCCCTATGGGGAGCCAGTCGCTACCGAAACGCGGGCTCACTTCACGGAGCTGATTACCAAACCGGTGAAGCAATCGGCGCTCCTTGATGCTATTGTAACGGCAACCGTAGCCGACGAGCAGCTCGACTTGCCGCAGGCAGTGCCACTAACACAGCCTGTGGACAACCTACCGCCCGAGCACGCAACCCCTACGCTGCAACCCATTCTCGTCGTGGAAGATAATCGGGTCAATCAGAAGGTTGCGCTACTCCAGCTTAAAAAGTTGGGCTACTTGGCGGAGGTCGTTGATGATGGTCGCAAAGCTGTCGTCGCTGCCGCCACAGGAGCGTACGCATTAGTATTAATGGACTGCCAAATGCCGGAAATGGATGGCTTTGAAGCCACGGCAGCCATTCGTGCTAACGAGCAAAGTACCGGTCAGCACTTGCCAATCATCGCGATGACGGCCAATGCGATGCAGGGCGACCGCGAAGCCTGTTTACAGTCAGGCATGGACGATTACATCACCAAGCCGATCAAGACCGAAGCACTGCAAGCCGTGCTCAATAGTTGGATGCCTGAAGTGCTGGTCACTGTCGGGTAGACTAGAGCAATAGGCGCGGTGCAGGTACATTTAGTACTCAGCGAAACCGCGACTCCGCCATCCACATGTCGGGATTGGGACCAAGCTTACCCTTGACCTCCTCGGTTGCCGCCGATAACTCGGCGACCACGGCCACCGGGAGTGTCACCCCTGCCGCTTGCACATTGTCGTGGATTTGGTCGGGGGTCCGCGCGCCCGCCAGGATCGACGTTACCCCAGGCTGCTGCGCTAACCAGGCCAGCGCCACCTGCGCCATAGGTACGTCGACCTGCGCGCTGATCCGCCGGATCTGCTCAAGCGCTGCAAACGTCTCCTGCTCACAGCCGACCTCGCCGTGGCGCGCTTGTGGGCGGTCCTTTGAAAAATGTCTGGTGCGTGCTCGTCCCACCGGCACTTCATCGGCCGTTGCGAATTTTCCGGCCAACAATCCCTGCATCAGCGGGCTATAGCACAGAATACCAATCCCGTTGTCGCTGCATTTCTGCTTGATGTCGTATTCGATCGCCCGCCACAGCAAGCTATAGGGCAACTGATTCGTGGCGCAAGGCCCAACCGCCAGCAAATCTGTGAGATCCCCCACACCGAAATTACAGACTCCAAAGGCCCGTACTTTGCCCTCTGTCCGAAGCCCTTCAAGTGCCCCGACGGTTTCGGCCAGTGGGATCTCCTGGTTGGCCCAGTGGATCTGGTACAGGTCGAGGTAGTCTGTATTAAGCCGGCGCAAGCTGCACTCACAAGCTTGCCGCAACTCGTCGGGTGCCAGGTGATTCCCACTCACCTTACTGGCGATGACAGCCTCTCTGCGCCGTCCTGTCAGTGCCTTGCCGAGCAACAACTCCGACGACCCGTCACCATACGCTTCAGCCGTATCAAAGAAGTTAACACCGGCGTCGAGCGCTGCGTGAATCGTTGCCAACGCGTCGGACTCATCTTGCGGCCCCCAGGTTGCATCTCCGGCCAACGCCCAGCAACCCATCGCCACGACCGAGACACTAATATCAGTGCCGCTCAGCTTGCGGTATTCCATAAGCAATTCTCCTTATCTCGGCCAAGCATAGCACACTCTTCTGGCCCACCTGCCCACCCATGCTACTATGTGCTGTGGTCAAGCAACGCACATACAAGGAGGTTAGCCATGGCAGAACCAACCCCGATCCGCGTGGCCATTATTGGGACGGCCAAGCGCTCGGATTATCTCTACGGACCATTATTGCAGGCCCTGCCCGCTGTCGAACTAGTCGGCGTCTGGGGTCGTAGTCCCGATGCCGCCAAGCGTCTGGGAACCAGCCTCGCAGTTCCCTGGTATAGCGACCTTGACCGGCTGATCCTTGAGCAAGCGCCCACCATCGGCGTCGTCTCCGTCTCCTACGCCGCTAATGGCCAGGTTGGCCTAACGGCGATCGAGCACGGATTGCACGTCCTCGTTGAAACCCCTATTGCCCACAAATTGAGCGAATCCGACGCAATCATTGCGGCCGCTCGCGCCCGCAATCTCAAGATCGAGGTAGCCGAGCAGTTTCACCGCCGGCCGCTTGAGCAAATCAAGCTGAAACTGATCGCATCTGGCCTCTTCGGGCAGGTCCATAGCTCCTTCAACGATTTCGCCGGCCACGGCTACCACGGCATCAGCGTTATGCGCAGTTACCTCGGCTTCGATGCTCGTCCCGTTCAGGTCATCGGCGCCGTGCGCAAGTATCCCCTGGCCCCCCAGTGGAGCAGACTGGCAGATATCTATGGGCCACGCACCGAGACGCAAGAGCACGGCATCATCGAGTTCGAGCATGGTCGTCTCGGCATCTTCCATTGGACCGATGTCGGCTACGACTCGCCCCTCCGCTGGTGGCGTAGCAGCCGCTTTTTGGCCGAGAAAGGCATGGGCATTACGGTCGGCGTTAACCTGGAGGTCCAAGAACAACTCTCACTACTCGCACCCGGCGGTGAAGCGCCGCAGTTTATTACGGTTGAGCGTCGTTGGGAGCGCAACGATGGCGGTGCCTTGGTCTCATTAGTCGCGCATACCGGCGACCCGACACAGCCAATCGTGCGCTGGGACAACCCTTTCACGCCGGTCATCAAGGGCCACGGCGTCCAATGGCACGACGACGAAATCGGCGTCGCCAGCTGCATCATGAGCCTCGTTGATGCCGTTCGTAGCGGCGGTGAACCATCCTACGGCCCGGAGCAAGGCCGACTAGATCAAGAACTCATCACGGCCTTGCGCCAGTCTTCCGCCGACGGCGGGCGTCCCGTCCAGTTACCGCTCGATCCGGCCAGTCAAACGCTCTAACCTTCGTCCCGATGAGCAGGGCTTGGTCGGCCCTGCTCACCGAAAGCCATGCCTGACCCTTTGGTAGCGCACCACGCACCCATACAATGAGAGGAGCAACGCGTATGCCCGCCAACCATCTTCCGCTGAGAACCTTCTATCAGGGCTGGGACGTCTACCAGCAACGCATCGTCACAGCCATCGCGCCGCTTTCGCTTCAACAGCTTGCCTTGCGTCCCGCACCCCACATGTGGTCAATCGGCATGCTAGCAGCACACATCATCGCCACCCGCGTGGGATGGTTCCACATGTGGTTGGGCGCCGGCAGCGCCGAACTTGGATCTCTCGCCACCTGGGATGAAGACGGCGAGCCGGCCCGCCCGGTCGCCGAACTCGTGGGGGGACTTGAGACGACGTGGGCCATGATCCAGGGTGCGCTTAATCATTGGTCTGCAGCCGATCTTGAGCAAATCTTCTACGACCCATATGCCCCCGATCAAGAGCAGGCAACGAAACGCCAACGCTCCCGCCAATGGATTATCTGGCATCTCCTCGAACATGATCTCCATCATGGCGGCGAACTATCGTTAATCCTCGGCATGCATGGGCTGACAGCCCTGGACTTGTAGTGGCTTTCGTTCAATCTGCTTGCGGTGCGATTCGTTTTTTGTAACGCTCGACCGCTCGATATACGGAAAGGTAGCGCCTGCCATGCAGCCTTCTGAGAGTTGGTCGGTCACAGCGCCCCTCGTGCACTTCCGGGTTGAAAAGCCACGTCTTTCTATCCCCATTGCCTTGATCGTGGATGATGGTGTACCGTGCGTCAATCCGCTGTACTACTACCGTCTACAGGTCGATGGCAAGAACTACGAGCAGCATGTGCAGTCCATTCCATTCGATTTCCTGGAACATTTCGTCGCCGTGTGCAAAGGGCACGGTATCCGTGGCAAGTTCAGCATCCTGCCCTATCCGGCCGGACTGGGCAGCATCCTTCAAGGCTGGGATGGCTGTGCACTCCCGGAGATCACACGCTGGCTCGACTTGGTACGTACAGCGCTCGTACCGGACTTCGACATTACTCCTGAGATACTGACGCACACGCGGGCACTCGACCTGCATACCTACACCATGGTTAACCAATCGGAGCAGGCCTGGATGGAAGACCAGTCGTTGGCCGGCCTGACCGCCTATATGAGCGCAGCGACGGACATTCTGCGGCAGGCGGGCTTTGTCGCGACCGGCATCACTCAGCCCGTCTCCTTCGGTGGCTCGCGTCCCGACTATGCACAGGCAACTCTGGCAGCGGTGCGGCACGTGGGAGGGCCTGCGGTGACCTTCCACTTCATTGACGACCATACCGCAGGTCCACCATTTTGGGCACCCGAGGTCCTTCTGCTCGATCTCGAGCGCGGTGAGGCAGTCGTTGAGGTCGGCAACACCTGCCCCGACTATTGCTGGAACACACAACAGCCATCCCGCCGGCCAGCGGCAGAAATCGCCGATCGCTTCATGACGGCCGATGGTCTGACCGGACGCTTCGCCGATTTGATCGCGGGCGATGGCTGGCTGATCCCTGTATGCCACTGGCAGTCGATCTTCTCAGATGGGAGCCGTGCAGGCCTGCTGGCCCTCGACGAGGCCTTTGCTAGGCTCGCGCGCCACGTGGGACCACGCCTACTGTGGATGACGACCGGCGAGATCGCCCAGTATCAGGCCGCAGTCGCCGCGTGCAATGTCTCCATCCGGTCGCTCGACGGCGGCGTCGAGGTTGAGTTCGACGCCGCGATCCCGTCTCCCAACTTCACCTTCAGCCTTCAAGTGCCGGCAGGTGATCCTTGGCACAATGCAGCCGTGGTTCGCCAACCCGAAGCAGGCGGACCCGAGCCCTTCGCCCGGGCACGGGAGGAAGCGGCGCCGCTACCACCCGGCAGCTGGCGGCATACCGGCAAGGGCGTCGCCGTCTGTATGCCCTTACAACGCGGTCGCCAATGGCTACGACTGACGAAGGCGCCCTCACATAGCGATTAAGGTGCTTGGCCCGACGATAATTGTGTATACGACGCTAATGAGCGACGATGTAGCTAACCGGAGGGCGCGTCAAGGCTGCTCATCAGTACCGTGCGATCGCGTCTTCCAGCGACGGCACTTGAATCACGGCGAAGCCGCCCATCAGCTCGTTCGCCTCAATGAACGGTCCGTCCGTCACCGCGAAGCTGCCACCAGAGAGCCGGAGACGCGTGCCCTTCGGTAGCAGTGCTCCTGTCGCAACCACCACGCCTGCTTTCGTCGCCTCCGCTATAAACGTCCCCATCTCTGCCATGAACTCCGGGCTCGGGGGCGCGCTCGCCTCCGGGTTTTGGTTGGTGTCGTAGACCATGAATTGCATATTCCCTACTCCTTTTCATTGTGAGCCAGTCTGCCGGACACTCAGGTCGAGTTAGACCTGGCTCTCTTGGTTGCGTTATACACGAGATAGTCGTTCGCGGGAACCCAAAATCGACAACGCAAATTGCCGAGTTTGAAAAGCCGTTTTGCACCGGATTGTTTGTCTCCTAGTGATCGGCGAGTTCTCGGAGTCGCCCCTCAATGAACCGCCGCTCTGGCTTCTGTTGCGTAAGGCTGAGCGCCTGTTCATAGGAGGCGCGCGCGTCGGCGGTTCTGCCCAGACGCCGGAACATATC
>JBBRHB010000244.1:0-7223 GCA_038223355.1 Chloroflexales bacterium | reverse complement strand
CCGCAACTACAACGTGCTGTTCAAGGACGAGTCAGGCAAAGACAGCGAATCCCAAATCACGGCCTTCGAGGATACCTGGCACTGGAATCAGCAGGCCGAGCATACCTATCACCAGCTCGTGACCGAGGCACCCGAGCGGGTCGCCGCAATGATCGGGGCGCTGCGCGGGTTTGTGGGTGCCAATCAGATGATGGCCTATCTGGTGATGATGGGCGCGCGTCTCGTGGAGTTGCACCGGGTCCTGAAGCCGACGGGGAGCATATATCTGCACTGTGACCCGACGGCAAGCCACTATCTCAAGGTCATCCTTGATACGATCTTCGGCCCTACGCAGTTCCGCAACGAGATTGTATGGAAGCGCACGAGTGCCCATAGCGTTCCGCAACGAGATTGTATGGAAGCGCACGAGTGCCCATAGCGATCCTCAGCGGTATGGTGGGAATATCGACGTTATTCTGTTTTATACCAAAGGGGCAACGTGGACGTGGAATGAGCTGTATACAGCTCATGACGCTGAATACATTGCCCGATTTAGTCATCGTGATCCTGATGGACGCCTGTGGACTGACGACAATCTTACCGCTAAGGGGCTTTCAGGGGGTGGCTACGATTACGAGTATAAAGGCTATCGCTCGCTGTGGCGCTGCCCTGAAGAAACAATGCGCCGCCTCGATGCTGAGGGCCGGTTGCATTTCACAAGAACTGGTGGTATTCGCCAAAAAAGGTATCTCGAAGATACCAAAGGAACGGCGCTCCAAAGCCTTTGGAGCGATATTCCACCGATCAACTCTCAGGCTGCGGAGCGTCTCGGCTACCCCACGCAGAAGCCCTTAGCCCTGCTAGAGCGTATTATCCAAGCCAGCAGCAACCCCGGTGATGTTGTGCTCGATCCCTTCTGTGGCTGTGGCACGGCGGTCGCAGCAGCGCAGAAGCTCGGCCGGCGCTGGATCGGCATCGACATCACGCACCTGTCCATCGCGTTGCAGAAGTACCGGATGGAGGAAATGTTTCCCGGCATCCAATTCAAGGTGATCGGGGAACCAGAGGATCTAGGTGCGGCACAGCAGCTCGCGAAGGACGACCGCTACCAGTTCCAATGGTGGGCGCTCTCGCTCATTCGGGCACGGCCGCTCGGTGGGCAGGAGGGCAGCAAGACCGGCAAGAAAGGGAGCGACAAAGGCATCGACGGTGTGATCACCTTCATCGACGAGGCGAACGGCAAGCCGAAGCGTATGCTCATCCAGGTCAAGAGCGGCCATGTCAAGGCCGGCGACATTCGCGATCTGGTGGGTACGGTCCAACGGGAAGCGGCAGCCATGGGCGTCTTTCTGACACTCGACGCACCGAGCCGTGATATGCAGACCGAGGCGACGGTGGCCGGCTTCTATCACTCACCCGGCTGGAACCTGGACTACCCAAAGCTGCAGATCCTCACGATCGCGGAGCTCCTGACCGGCAGAGCAGCTGTCAAGATGCCGCCCGAGCAAGGCACATTCAAGCAGGCACAACGTGTACAGCTCCCACAGGGCGATCAGCTCGGCCTCGACGGACTCTAAGACGACCATGATGGACGGTCTGCTATGCTTGCTCTATGAGCGATAACGACGCCTGGATTGATGCAAAGACGGCCGCAGACGTCCTGCGGGTGAGTGAGCGCCAGGTCAACCGGCGGGGCAATGATGGCGATGTGCAAACCAAGCGCGTAGGACCACGGCGCGTGCTCTATCTGCGCTCAGACGTCGAGCGACTCGCCGCCGAACTGCAGGTGCTAGAGCGCCCACGGTCTACGGTCATCCCCAAGCGCGATATGGTGCCCATGCGTGATGTGGTGGGCTCGATTGAGCGTATCAATGGCGAACTGGTGAAGGCCCGCGAGGAAGTCGGGTACTTGCGGGGCCAGCTCGACACACAGGCGAAGCAGCTTACCGACGCAGAGACGACCCGCCGACAGTTGGAACAGGCGAACGCCCGTATAGCCGAGCTTGAGCAGCAGGTGCGAACTGCTACGGGGCCGTGGTGGTTACGCTTGTTCAGACGGCGCTAGTTTTCTCAGAAGTCTATAGCCGTCCGCTGGGATGGTGTGCTATAGTGGCCAGAACAAACAAAAGCCCGACAGTGTGTTCAGCACCTCGGGCACGGCCCGCACGTTGGAGGCGTGCAAGCGATGGCATTATCACAATCCCCAGCCCGACCCGCAAGCAAGAAGCGCAAGCCCGACCCCGCCCGCGTGGTGCAATCCTACTGGCACGAAGTACAGGCCCGCGGCAAACGTGGTGCATTACGGCGTACCGGCGACCTGTACAACATCTCGGATGAGTCCGTCCGTCGCTACCTTGCAGCCGATGAGCAACGCGCCCAGGTCAAGTCCGTTGACGCCGGCGAGCTGGCCTATAGCCCGGCCCCTGGCCAATCAAGCTATGAAGCCGAGCGCGACCGCCTTGCAGCAGCGCAGCGCAAAGTATTGACACCCAAGGCCACGACAGCGCCCACAATTCGACATAAGCCCCGCCCAACATGTCACGGATTGAAACACGGAACCCACGGCCGCGTGCGTGTCATTATTATGTCAAGCGAACAGCGGATTGAACGGGGAACCGTGGCATATGCGCCCCACATGCCACAATCGACGATTGCCACACGCCACACCGCTGAACGTGCCCAGCGGCCCGCAGAATGGCAGCCAATGCCACAGACGCCGGCGCACCATACCACGGCGCTACCCAGTGCCACTGTCAAGCGTTATGCACCCCGGCCCAAGAGGAATGGCGTCGACCTGGCGCAGCTCATCGACCTGGCCATGCTAATGGTAGGCCCGGTGCCTCTGATTGCATGGGTGATTGTTGCGGCCGTGGTCCTGCTGCTTGGGATGCAATAATGCGGAATCTGATGAGGCTACACGAGTGGCAATTGTCAAAAGTTCCGGTGTATGGTAATATCTACTCCCAGTGGCCCGCGTGCCCGTCACGAAGGACGGGACGTATGGGCCGAACACTTGAAACGCTGGCGTTGTTCGCAACATCTTCGAGTGCAGGAGCAGCCTCACTATCCGCATACGTTGCGAGATATTGAGGTTTTTTTGCTATCTAGGTCCGGTTTACGAATGTATGCAATCGGTAATGATAAATTACCATGATACGGTATAGTAGGTTTGTTATGAAGTAATTAAAAAAACTAGCCGACCCTTACTTTCTTGCCAGTCGGGAAGGGTCGGCAATCGCAGAGCGGAACAGATGAAGTTACGTTTTCATTCGTTCGCTGTACATTGATTGTACACTTGAAATCTAGCCTTTTCAAGCGGCAATCAATCTATAGCCTCTGCACAGCCTGAGAAGAGGCACCTAGCGACGTAACCGCAGGGTGCCTTTTTCTTACAACAACAAACCCCGCCACAGTGGGCGGGGAGTGCAGACGGCTATATTGGTTGACCACGAACAAGAACCAGTATAGCACACCTTCCCATACTGGAGCATGTGCTATGAGCAAAACACCAACCGCCCGCAACGTCTACGCGCCGTTCCCCGGCGTCGTTACCATCCTTTCGGACAATCCACCCCGTAGCCTGGCCATGGTCACGAGCTGGGGCTTTCGCCGGCTGCCACAGGCTGAGCCGGGCGAATGGGCACGCTGCAAGCATCCTACTGATGACAGCTACGCCGTTATCGTCGACGACCGGACTACGGCGCTTGATTTGACGGACGGAGGTGCGGCATGACCGCAATGCCCCGCACGTCGACGAGCACCAGGCCGGCCCCGCGCAACGATACCACCCGATTCTTTGATGCCATCTTGCAGGGGCAAGATACCGGGGTGGTGCATCTCGGGTACATTGCCGGCGACCCGGAACACGACAAGCACACCCCAGCGGGTGATTTGAAGTTTGCCGGATGGCAGAAGGCCAGCAACCGCGCCGTCCTTGCGACAAAGGCCGACGAGCTGGGAGGAACATACGGCGATGCCTACATGCGCCGCACGGCGTTTCGTAGCCGTGACTTTGCCCAAGCAAATGCATTGCCAAGCATGGCAATCTTTGCCGACGACCCCAAACAGCACCTTGATAGCACAAACATGCTGGTGCAGACCAGTGAGTACAGCTATCAAGGATGGTGGTTCCTCGACAAACCGGCAACGCATGAAGTAATACGCGAACTCCAAGCACTGGCCAAAGCTGCAACCGGCGGCGATGACTGTCATAGCGTCGACCACTTTGTACGCATCCCTGGCACATGGAACACGAAGCGCGGCGGGCGCTTCCTGGTACGCATCACCAAAGCATCCCAGCGGCGCTATACGGTCGACGAACTGCGGGCACTCTTCCTATCCTGGCAACCGGCCGGAGCACACGCCACAACGCCGCGTAGCACGACAAGCACCCGGCAAAGTTTCACCAGTGCAGACGTAACCGCCTTTGAGAAGAAGCATAGCGACCTTTTAGAGCACTACGGCGAACACTTCGCCGCGATGCTGAGCACTACCGACGGTGTACAGCATCCCAAGAGCTTTGGAACCCATGCAACGCACCAGGGCTATAAGGTCTGTGCCGGCACACTCAAGATTATGAATGACGCCGGAACCGACCTTGACTATAGCGACCTTCGCGCGGCCTTTATCAAATCGTGTGTACTGGCCCGCTATGATGACGCCGCAACCTATGTGCTCACACTCCACTTTTGCCAATACCGCGACACGCTGCAAGTAGCCCAAATAGACACGGTGCGCTACCTTGCGCGGGTACGTGGTCAACTGCCCCATATCAAACCATGGCCCCGTACCTTTCGCACGGTGGGCACGCTGCGGCCGCAAACGGTCGTACCTATTGAGACCCCACCGCCAGCCGCGAGACGAACGCACGGCCCCGGCCGACCCGCACGCCTCGACACCGATAGATTTTACGCCATGCTGCTTGACCTAGCCCAGCATGACGGCAATGGTGAGCCGATTGTAGCGATGACCAGGGCCGAGCTTACCGAGCATATCAGGGCTACAATCGGCCCCATCAGCACCCGCACACTCGCTAGTCTGGAGCAACAGTTACGCACGGCCGGCCGCATTGGAGCACGGTACCCGACGGACCAGTACCACGCCTCATACTTGACCCTCACACCCGCAAAAGATGACGTTTTACCCCATGCAACAATTACCCCTGACCCCATGCAACAATTGCCCGAATCACCCCCAATCGTGCCGGCCTCACAAACAGCCGTTTGTAGCATCCCAATGCCCCAAATCGAAAACAGCGCCGATGCTGCCTTAAAGGGAACATACGCGCACCCTACGCCGGCCCCGGACCCAGCGCCCGCAGGTGCTAGCGGCGGGCATGTCCCTTGCGACGCTGCAGCGTCGCCCGTTCCCGTGACGCCGGCCGAGATGGTACGCGAAGCGCTCGACGCGAATAGTGCGGGACTTGTACGCCGGCATATGGCGACCCGCGTCAAGCAGACGGCCCGCTACATCGTCGATAACTTTGACGGCCGGACGGTTGACCCGGCAAAGCTGGCACGGTGTATTAAGGCAGAACAGGACCGTCGGCGCTATGCCGCTGAAGCGTTGCACTTGCAGACGCTTGATAATCACGAGCTGCAGCGGGCGCTGCGCGCCGGTGAACGTCAGCAGGCTCGGGCCCATGAAAAGAACCGTCCGCGTCAGGCCGCGATGTTTGGCATGAAGCTGCAAGCAATCCGCAATGAATATAAACGCCGCGGGATTGACTCGGCTGCAAGAATGCCGCGATTGAAACGGGCACTTCCCAAGAAGCCGGCAATGCCTCTGCCCCTGCTCGACGATTCGCCGATGGGCGAAACTTGCGCCACGGCGCAAACCGACCCGCCGCCGCCGCCGCCGAACCCCGCGCCCGCCGAACCCGCTGTGCTGGCTCAGGATGGGCCGAAGGTGCCCAGCGTGGTCATTCCCCCGCCCACCGAGCCCACGGTGTGGCCGCCGCCGCGCGGTGACGCCTATCACAACGAGCGGCGTCTCACGAATGCCCGCGCCTGGTTGGAGCAGGGCGAGTTGAAGAAGGCACATTCTGTCGCCAGCCTTATGCAGGACGGCCTCGCCCGCATTCGGCTGCTGGCAGAGATTGAAGCTGCCCAGAACGGGGCAACGTGAAAGGTGTAGCACAAGTTTATGGGCCTAGAATCACGCGGGAATAACCGCTATTACTACGGGAAGCGTCGAGTAGGCCGGCGTGTGGTGAGTGAATACACCGGCAAGGGCGAGTATGCGGCGTTGTTGTGGCAAGCCGACAAGCGTATCAAGGCAGAGCAGGACGCCAAGCGTGCGGCATGGCAAGCCGAGCGGGCGCGTATCGAAGCTGCCGACGAGCTCGTGGCCGAGGTGGGCCGTGTCGCACATCGCCTGCTCACCCATGAACTGACAGCGGCCGGCTACCATCAGCACAAACGACAATGGAGAAGACGCCGTGACTGACACGACCCTTACGACCCGTACTCCAGCCCAGCAGGTCATGGAGGCGGCCTGTGTGCTCGATAAACACAAGAAGCCGAGCCATGCCGACCGCGCCGCGTTTTGTGCGCTTGTTGAGCAGGAGCCGGGAGTATGGCGTATGGCCGGTGACCTGGCCCGCGGCGCCCAAGACAAGATAGTAGCGGCCATGGGGACAACGGTGGCGACCAGTGAATCCGTCAAGATTGGGATGCGGGAGATGCGCCACGAGCTCGTAGCCGACGGTGACGGCCGACTTATCAAGCTGCTCGTCGAGCAGGTGCTGGTGTGCTGGCTGCAGATGTACCACGCGCAGTATCAGTATACGGTGGTCATGGCTGAGGACCATACATTCGCGAAGGGTGCCTATTGGCAGCGGCGCTTGACCGCGACACAAGGCCGCTACCTTCGAGCCCTTGAAACGCTGGCCAGGGTGAAACGGCTGGCCATTCCGGTGCAAGTCAACATCGCGGCCGATGGTGGGCAACAGGTGAATGTCGCGCAGTAGGTGTACGATATCTATAGAAAATAAGCTTTTGCATATGCTATTTCGATACCAATTATGGGGATAAATCGGAAGATATCAATAAAATACATATATTCTTTTTAGGAGTAATCATCATCATGGCAACACTGACACGCGCGGAAATGGTAAAGGTCATCGAGGCTGGCGGCTCGGTGATGATCCAAGAGTATGTTGTGCATCAGAACGGCATGACGGGCGAGGCGGAAATGGTGCCGGAGAATCGGCTCGTCACGCGCGTCGAAGATTTACCGGACGA
>JBBRHB010000243.1:0-7224 GCA_038223355.1 Chloroflexales bacterium | reverse complement strand
TGGGCGAAGATACGATAACGGTAATCTTAACGCAGGTGCTGGGACGACCGGTAGCGATTCTCTGCCGGCCGTTGCCTGCTGGATTGCCCTAAAGCGCAGTGCTATCCATTTTTACGGCGGCGGGGACCCGAGCTAGGACCGCGAGACGGGCCAGAGCGGGGCGCGCTACCACCAGTGCCACTACCGAAGCGGCTACCGCCACTTCCACTACGCGATGGGCCGCCAAAGCGACTGCCACCGCCGGTGCCACCGCGCGATGGCCCGCCAAAGCGACTGCTACTCCCGCTACGTGGCCCGCTCGGTCGGTCGCTGAAGCCGGCGGGGCGCTCATCCCGTCGCTCGCCATTGCCACGCTCTGCTTCATAACGATTCGGTCCGCTCGGTCGGTCGCCGAAACCACGCGGCCGCTCATCATTACGGCGGTCATCAGGTCGCTGTGGCCCGCGCGCAGGGTAGCCCCCCGGGCGGCCGGAACCGCCCTCGTTACGCCGGTCGTCAGGGCGTTGCGGTGGGCGTGAGCCGTAGCCGCTACGGGGTGCGGGCCCACGGCGGTCAAAACTACTTTTGTTACTGAAATCGCGAATGCCACGGCCTGGTGATGGCGCAGATTCGTTTGAAAAGCGCGGCTGACGATCTTGCTCCTGCGCGTCAGGTGCCCGCTCCGGCTGGCGCGGTCCATTCGCCGGTCCACCGAAGCCACGTGGTTGCTGCTCATCGCGCCGGCCAAAAGGCCGCTGTGCTCCACGTGGGGGGTCAGCGCGTCCAGGGCTACCGCCGCCACTCGGACGACTGTCAAAGGAGCCTCCCCGCGAGCCGAAGCCACGTTGTGGGGCACCGCGCTCGGGGAAACGTGGCTGCTCGCCGTCACGGCGTACCGGGGGCCGCCGATCATAGCTGCCCGGTCCGCTTCGCGTCTCATCGTTGCGCGGACCATTGGGGAAGCCGTTATCAGGCCGTGCATTAGATGGCCGGTTGTTAGGACGGGTGTCCGAGCGCGGTCCATTGTTGTAGGGTCGATCGGTCGGACGTCCATCTGAACGTTGCGGTCCATTGTTGTAGGGTCGATCGGCAGGACGCCCATCTGAACGTTGCGGTCTACGGTCGAAGTTTCCTTGACCTGGACCACGAGCATTATCGAAGCGTCCCCCTGGACGCTCCGCATTGGTCATCCGGTCCGGCTGGCCCCGTTCATTGCCGCGTGCCGGCGGTGGCAGCTGGAAGCCACGCTCATCGGCGGCTGGTGCAGGCCGGTTATCGAAGCGCGTCCGTGGAGGGCGTACCTGCTGGGCCGCAGTTCGTGGTTCCGGCGCAACAGCTCCGGCAGCTTGTACAGGGGGCTGTACATCGTGCGCCGATTGTTCATCGACCTGGTCGGAGGGGATATCTTGCAGGTTGCTAGGGCTTGAAAGCTGATCTATCGGATTTGGACGTTGCGGCTTGCGCACAATACGTAGGCGACGCGGACCGCGCTCTGGGTCGGACATAAGGGACTCCCGTGCTTCGTCGGCTTCGCGCGACGGTACGTGCTGCGTATAGCGGCGCAGCGTTTCAACTTCGTCGGCGCTTAAGGCGCGCCATGTCCCGACCGGTAGATTGTCGAGCAGCAGCGGTCCTTCGCGGACACGGAGCAAGCGCCGGACATCATAGCCCAGGATGCGGGCGACCTCGCGAATTTCGCGTTTCTTGCCTTCCTGCAGGACAACGCGCAGCCAATCGCCATAGTCGGCACGATCCAGGAGTTCAACCCAGGCCGCTGCAGTCTGCTCCCCATCGGGAAGCGTCACGCCGCCACGCCATTGCCGTATCGCTTCGACACTCACCGCTTTATCGAGCAGCACACGATATTCTTTTTCTATGCCGAAGCGTGGATGAGTCAAACGATACGCGAGATCACCATCGTCCGTCAGTAATAGCAGTCCTTCGCTATCTGCATCCAGGCGACCAACCGGGAAAACCCGGATGTCGTCGGGCACAAGCTGCGTGACGGTTGGACGGCCTTCGGGGTCGGAGGCCGTCGAAATCACGCCGACCGGCTTATGCAATATGAAGTAGCGGTGCGGGTCGTCTGCGGCCGGTACGGTTACCGGTTGTCCATCGACTGTAATCGTATCTGTCTCAGCATCGGCACGTGCACCGAGCTCGCGTACAGTACGACCGTTAACGGTAACCCGTCCGGCCAGAATCATATCCTCGGCGGGACGGAGTGCAGCGACTCCCGAGCGTGCGAGAATTTTATGGAGTCGCTCTAACATGTAAATAGTTCCTCAAATCCAGGGTAAGCCACTTTCTTGCGTTCGTCCAATTATAGCATGCCCTAAGCCAACAGCCGAGATTTGCCGACTGAAATACTTTTCACAATGCGGTAGACTATCGTACAAAGAGATCAGATATGATCACATGACGAAAGAAGGTCTACCTAATGGCGCTCAAAATCGCAATGATTGGCGCTGGCTCGATCGGCTTTACCCGCCGTCTGATGCGGGACATCCTCTCAGTGCCAGAGCTGACCGACACCACATTTGCTCTGATGGACATTTCGGAGCAAAACCTCGAAATGGTCGCGCAACTGTGCCAGCGCGACATTACTGCAAACGATCTACCGGCACAGGTTACGACATCAACCGACCGGCGCACAGTAATTACCGACGCGGACTACGTCATTTGTACGATCCGCCAGGGTGGGCTACAAGCATTTCAGACCGACATCGACATTCCACTGAAGTACGGTGTGGATCAATGTGTCGGTGACACGCTGTCGGCCGGTGGCCTTATGTATGCACAGCGTACGATTCCTGCACTGCTTGAGATCTGCAAGGACATCCGCGAGGTCGCGAAACCGGACGCATTATTCCTCAACTACTCCAACCCCATGGCGATGAACACCTGGGCCTGTAACGTGTATGGTGGTGTGCCGACGATTGGCCTGTGCCACGGCGTGCAGGGTGCCCACTGGCAGATTACCCGGGCCGTGGAGCAGTGGGCCAAACGTGAAGGGATGCTGCCCGAGGACGCAAAACTTCACCGCCGCGACGTTGATGTCGTCTTTGCGGGCATTAATCATCAGACCTGGTGCGTGCAGGCTAAGTGGCGCGATATTGATATCATCCCCCGCATGTACGAGCTGATGTCAGCGGTCGAGGAGTTTCGGCAGACCGAGAAGGTACGGCTGGATGTACTCAAGCGTTTCGGCTACTATAGCACCGAGTCGAACGGGCACTTGAGCGAGTACGTGCCCTGGTATCGCAAGCGGCCCGAGGAAATTGGGCAGTGGATCGACTTGTCGAACTGGATCAACGGCGAGACCGGTGGCTATCTGCGCGTCTGCACGGAGTCGCGCAATTGGTTCGAGACCGATTTTCCGAACTGGCTGGCCGAAGAACCACCACGCTTCACTCAAGAGACGCGCAGCGAGGAGCATGGCTCCTATATCATCGAGTCACGAGAAACTGGGCGCACGTACCGCGGCCATTTTAACGTCGTTAATCATGGTCACATTACGAACCTGCCTGATGGTTGTGTGATCGAGATTCCGGGCTATGTTGATCGAACCGGTATTAACATGCCAGTCGTCGGTGATCTCGCGCTGGCGTGTGCAGCAACCTGCTCAGCCAGCGTGCATGTACAGCAGATGGGGATGGAAGCCGCAGTACACGGCGATGTCACGCTGTTGAAACAGGCGATGCTGCATGATCCGTTGGTGGGCGCAGTTTGCAACCCCGAGGAGGTGTGGCAGCTTACGGATGAGATGCTCGTGGCGCAGGCCCAGTGGTTGCCACAGTATCGCGACGAGATCCAGGCCGCCAAGCAGCGCTTGGCCAAAGCGGAACAGAATGGCACCCGCGTGCAGCTCCACAGTACCGAGGGCGCAGCACGGCTCAAAACCAAGAGCGTTGCGGAGATGGCAGAAGACAAAGCGGCGGCGCGTGCGAATGCTGGAGCCTCCGATAAAGGGAAGATGACGCGCGTCGCAGCCGGGCACTGAGCGGCCAGCAACGGCGAGGTTCTTTCGGCTGGCCTGGTCCGGGCGGCCAGTCGGAGCTTATCTGTCACAAGCCGATTGCAGGCTTTGGTGGCATTTATATTGCAGCCGGGTTATATGTAGTGCGGTTGCTTGCAGGCTGTGGGTAATTCAACTATAATCGACGGTGTCGATTACTACGATTGGACTAGGTCTCTCCTGCTGGTCCAATGTGCTGTCACATTTGTACGAGATGACGCGGTAATTCTAACGACGGTAGGCCATACGCTAACTCGCCAAGGTAATTCAATGATGAATAGCACGGATACTGGGACGAAGGCTGCCAACGTTGATCCGAACGCAGTTCTCACTATCAATAATCTGAAGACCTATTTCATGCTTGAAGGTGCCACGGTCAAGGCCGTCAACGGCATCAGCCTGACACTGCACCGTAACAAGACGATGGGGCTGGTTGGCGAGAGCGGCTGCGGCAAAAGCATTACCGCCATGTCCATTATGCAGCTGATCAAGTCGCCACCTGGCAAGATCGTGGCCGGGGAGATCCTGCTCCAGCACGGTGAGAACGGCTCCGCACATGTGACTGATATCGTCAAGCTCGATCCGCAGGGTGCCACGATGCGCAGCATCCGTGGTGCTGAGATTGCGATGGTCTTCCAAGAGCCGATGACCTCGCTTAACCCGCTGTTTACGATCGGCTCGCAGATCGCCGAGACCGTGCAGTTACACCAAAAGGTGAGCCATAAAGAGGCATTGGGTCGGGCCTTGGAGATGCTGGAGAAGGTGCAGATTGCCGACGCCGGAAGACGGTTGCACGAGCACCCGCACCAGTTGAGTGGTGGTATGCGTCAGCGGGTCATGATCGCGCTAGCACTGTCGTGTAATCCCTCGATCCTGCTGGCCGATGAGCCGACGACGGCCCTGGATGTGACGGTGCAAGCACGCATTATCGACTTGATGCGCACGTTACAGCAAGACTTCGGCTCTACGATTGTAATCATTACCCATAACCTGGGCGTTGTTTCGCAGATGGCCGATGATGTGGCCGTGATGTATTTGGGCAAGATCGCTGAGTACACCAACGTGCGAGAACTGTTTCACCACCCACTGCACCCCTATACAATAGGACTGCTGAGCTCTGTGCCGGTCCTAGGCAAAAAAGGGCGTAAGCAATTGGTGCCGATCAAGGGTATGGTTCCCAGCCCTACTGAGAACATCCGTGGCTGCCCGTTCGCGCCACGCTGTCCTTCCGTTATGAACATCTGCCGCGAGCAGTATCCGGAGCTGCAAGAGGTCGCGCCGGGCCACAAGGTTGCCTGTTGGCTCCACCGGCGCTCGTGACGTCAAGGAAGGAGGTGTCCTGCGAAGCCCCCGCACACGATAGTTGATAGTCGGCGCTCCTGACCAGCATCTCGAACTTTCACCGGTGGGTGTAAACACAGATTGTCAATGGAGAATACGTCAATGGATGACAACAAGCGGATTAGCCGTCGGAAGTTCCTCAAATTTGTCGGCGTAGGTACGGGCGCGGTCGTCCTAACGGCCTGTTCCGCAGCCGCTCCTGCCGCCCCAGTTGCTGTAACCGACACTGGTGCCACGGCAGCCGCCGCTGCCGCCTCTGCTGCTACCGCAGCTCCTGCCGCTGCGACTGCCGCCGCTGCTGCTACCGCTGCCCCTGCCGCTGCAACTGCCGCCTCTGCTGCTACCGCTGCCCCTGCTGCGGCCGGCGCGCTCCAAGGGCCGATCCCGTATCCTGAGGGTCAGATCATAGCCGGCGGTCGAGCGCCGAAACTCTTCAATCTCGACCAGATTGCGGTCTATAAAAAGCTCGATAAGTACTCCGAGCCGGACTATATCGCCAAGGCGGTCCAGGCCGGGAAGCTACCATCGGTCGACAAGCGGTTGCCCGAGACACCGCAGGTCATTCCGAACGCCTTCTTCTCTGACGGACCGGGTGTATATGGCGGTGTGTTGCGCGATGTATGGGCATCGCCGACCGAAGGTTGGAACTGGGGTTCCGGCATCAGTCAGGGCTATTTTGGCATCAACTCGATCGTGGTCGAAGAGCTGGTCAAGACCGGGCCGATGTGGCTGCGCGGCGACAAGCTTGAGCCACTGCCCAACCTGGCCAAGGACTGGCAATGGTCCTCGGACGGCATGAGCCTAACGATGAATCTCGTTAAAGGCATTAAGTGGTCGGACGGTCAGCCCTTCACCGCAGACGACGTCATGTTCACGTGGAACGATCTGATCCTCGATCCCAATGTGGTCCGCGCGAACAGTAAGCGTAGTACCTGGCAGATTGGCGGCAAGGACATAAACCTGGAGAAGGTCGACGACTTTACGGTCAAATGGACCTTTCCCATTGCGAAGCCGACCTATAAACTCTTCGACATGAATGAGAACTACTTCCTTGTTGCGCCGGCCCATATCCAAAAGCCCCTGCACCCGAAGTACAACAAGAGCACCGACTACCAGAAGTTCCAGGATGATCTGCCGCCGAATGCGCTGCCGGTCGTCACGATGGGGCCATGGATCCCGGTGGATTACAAAACCGACGAACTCATGATCTTCCGCCGCAACCCGTATTACTGGAAGGTTGATGAGAGCGGCAAGCAGTTGCCCTACCTCGACGAGGTTGTCTTCGAGCACGCATCGACCGGCGTCGTACGCACCGGCAAAGTGATCGCCGGGGCCTGCGACCATACCAACGTCGAGAACCCGTCGACCTTTAATGAGGTGGCAACCAAGGCGCAGGACCCCAATGCCGTGTTCCGCGTTGAGTGGGGTCCGGAGACGCTAGGCTTCTCCCTGTTGATTAATCAGTCACTTAACTTTGGTACTACTGACGACCGCACCAAGGAACTGCGCAAGCTGTTCCGCGATGTCAAGTTCCGCCGGGCCCTCACCCAGGCGATCGACCGCGACGGTATCGCCAAGTCAGTCGCGCAGGGACCGTTCTTCCGCGCCTGGCCGGGAGGACTCTATCCGGGTTCGCAACTCTTTGATAACGCCTCGACGGTGTATTACCCCTTCTCGCTGGATACTTCCAAGGCCTTGCTGGCCGAGTTGGGCTTCAAAGACAAGGACAGTAGCGGTATTCTGAAGTGGCCGAGCGGGCCGCTGGCCGGTCAGCCACTGGTGATTGGTCTGATCGCGGGGCAGGACGCCGAGGGTGTTGGGACGATTGCCGAGGCGGTAGCGGCGCTCTACAAGCAGATCGGCATCCAGGTCAACTACCGCCAACT
>JBBRHB010000242.1:0-7230 GCA_038223355.1 Chloroflexales bacterium | reverse complement strand
CCATCGCCGTCCCAGCTGGGGCTACCGCGTGCGCCTCATTAAACTAACGATCACCAACGGCGTAGCAACGGCCAACTTCACGCCTGAGCTTCAGGCCTATGGACCCGATTCAGCAGGCAGTAGCTTCCGGGCCGCGCTGATCCGTAAACAAATCGAGCAAACACTGTTCCAGTTTCCATCGGTCAAGGAGGTCGTCATCCAGATCGAAGGTCGACCCGCCCTCCAACCCTAACTCGATCTCCATCCCCACCAACTCCATCCAACAAAAACCCGTCTCCCGCGCACTGGGAGAGGGGTAGGGGTGAGGGGCCATTCTCTACGCCGACGTAGCAAGCGCCTCACTCGTCACGATTATGGCTGCCGTGCGGTGAAACTGCCGCCACATCATGAGGGCCGTGAACGGCGACACCAGCACGAAAGCGGCCCAAATCGAGATCAATCCGCCACCTACGGTGCCGATCAAGAGCGCGGCGATGCCGACTGACACCCACACACCTCCTCCCGATACCAGCAGCGGAAAGCGCGTGTTGCCCGCTCCGCGCAGCCCACCCGATTGTACGAAAAGGACGGCCCAAAAGGGCATCGACAGTGCGACCATGCGCAGCCCACCGGGGCCGGCGCGCTGAACGCCTGGATCGTTGGAGAAGATAGCGATCAGCTGCGGTGCGAATAGCATCGTCAGCAACGCGCCCACACTCATCCATGCCACGGCCCATAATGTTGCAATCCGTGCTGCCGCCACTCCTTCCCGCATTCGTCCGGCGCCGACACTCTGTCCAACCAGTGCTGTAGCCGCGATGCCGAAGCCGAAGCCCGGCAGGAACGCGAAAGACAACACCGTGAACGCCAAGCGAAAGGACGCGAGCATGGTCGTGCCTAGGTGGGCGACGATGATCCCGAGCATCAGAAACCCCGCTGATGTAAGGACCTGTTCGAGGGCGCTTGGGATCCCGAGCCCCAACACCTGCGCTGCCATACGGACGTCCGGTAACCAGCGTCCGGAACCGCCGATCCTCACGCCGTTGCGCCCACGCCATAGCAGTGCCAGCAGCAGGAGCAGCGCGAGCCCTCGCGCGACGAAGGTTGCCCAGGCACTGCCGACGGGTCCCAATGCGGGCAGGCCCCACCGGCCGTAAATCAATCCGTACGCGAGCCCGACATTAACAAGATTTGCCAACCCCGTCACAAGCATGGGAGTGCGCGAGTCGCCGGCACCTCGAAATACGCCACCGCCAATGATCAGCGCCACGAGGACGACTACGGTGCCCATCGTCACGTTCATATACGCCACTGCAATACGTGCGACCTCCGGTGCCAGCCCAAAGATTCCGATGATTGGAGCGGAAAAGATTAACCCGCAGACTGCCAGGGGTACAGATAACAGGACGCTCCATAGCAGTGATTGGCGCGCCAAACTGCTCGCCTGAGTCGTGTTGCCACTACCTATGGCCTGAGCCACCAGTACGGAACTGCCAATCGCGAGCGCACTAAGTGCCGAGATAAGGAAGAAGAGGATTTGCATGGCGCTGCCAACGCCTGCGATGGCACCCGCTCCTAGGCGCGCGACCAGCAACGTATCTACCACAAATAGTAGGGTCTCCAGCAGATTCTCGCCGATGACTGGCCATGCCAGCCGCAACACCCGTTTCCGGATTGCCACTGTGTCCAGCTTCGTTGTGTTTTCATCGCGTGGCGCCGGCCCGCTTCTCTGCACCACATGGCCAAACGCGTTCCCCGCCTCCGGCTCAACGATCTCGTTCACCATGGTCTGCTGCATACTTATTTCTCCCTACGAAAATTGGCTGGCCTGCCAACGTCTTCTACCTAGGAGTGTAGCACAGGCGTGCGACATGTACGGTCACAGGGCGAAAGCTTGCGAGTATGAGTTGTTAGACGAGGCACTAAAACGCCCCCAGTCAATCTGACTAAGGGCGTTGCGCTCCTAGGCGCAAAGGCTAGCGGTGGCTAGCCAGTGCCTCATTGCACGTCAGTGATTATACTCTACCGAGCCCATCTTGTGTTGAATGCCATCAGCTTGCTCTGCTATACGAAGAGCAGCAGTGCGCGTTCCGTGCCACTCCCGTCGACACCCGTCCCGCAGATGTCGGTCTGATTATTAATGCCGGTTGCTTCCGTGATTGTCCACCCCGATGGCAACGGTGGGTCGTTCAGGTCTTCAGGATGGTGGATAGTGGGATCCCACAGGAAACCATGGCGAATGCGCTCCCCGTTGGCGTCAACCTGTGGGGTATCTGCCACCCCCACCACAACTCCCTGCGTGTTGATGCTGTTCGCCTCGCTGTTCCCAAGGTACGGCGGGGCCAGCGGCTGGTTGGGCGTGGAAGGCCACAACGTTCCTATGATTCGCACGGGACCGTTCGGAGAATCGAGCAAAAAAGCCTGCTGGACGCTCGCGCCCGATTGGTCAATGGTGTCCGCTACACCGACGATTTGCCCTTGACCATTGATCGCTCGTGCCTCACTATTTGAAACCGCCTGCCCCGGGTTGATCGTCTGGGCAATCGTTGGTCCCAAATCTTGCATCTGAGAACTGTTTAGATCGAACAGAAAGGCGTGGCGGATCGGATCGCCGTTCGCAGCGACCAACCCGGTGTCGGACACTCCAACGACCTGGCCCTGGTCATTGATCCCGCGTGCCTCGCTGTTGCCCAAGGACTGGCCGGGATTGTTCGGATCTGGCCACAACGTAGGCAGAGCGGTCATCTGAGTAGTATTAATGTTAAAGACGAATGCGCGCTTCAGCGGGAGCTGGTTGGCCCCGATCGTCGCCGTATCCGAAACGCCGACTACCAATCCCTGATTGTTGGCGGCGTAGGCTTGGCTACTCCCGACGAATAGGCCCGGCGTGCCCGGCACTTGCACCAATGTGCCGATCTCCTGCAAGGTATTATTGATCCAGGTGAAGGCCCGATCGATTCCTGTGCCGGCAAAACTCCACACCCCCGAGAAGCCAACGACGACGAAGCCGCCACTCGGCAAGACCGCAATGCCACGAGCCGTACTGAGAGAGAATTCAGGCGACCCAGCCACGTTGAACGGGTTCACCAACGGCAGCACTCCCAGGTCCTGGGCGCCCCCATCGAACAGCATCGCGTGCGAGTCAGAGTTGGGGGCCGCGTCGGCTGCACCCACCACTCGTCGGAAAAGGTCAAGTCCGAAAGCGTGACTATTTGGCCCACCAAGTGTGCCAATTACCGTCAGGTTATACATGGGTGCCTCCTATGTTCCAAGTTTAGCATTTTCAGCAATGCACCTGTCTTGATCCATTATGAAGAATGCAGATGGCCAACATTTATCAGACACGCAACATGTTGCGAGAAGCCAGTATAGGAACATAAAGGTCGCTGAATCAGTACCGCTCTGACGGGAGTCAGAGCGGTGGTACAAGAACGCATGAAGTTAACCGGCCCTTGGCTACTTTTTCAGATGCACAACGATCCGGCGGTTCTCACCTTCACCACTACTCTCGGTATACACCGTTGCATCCTCGCGCAAAGCCATATGGACGATTCGGCGATCATACGACTGCATCGGCTCAAGCGGCAACGAACGCCCTGTTGTTCGTACCTGTTCGGCCACGCGGCGCGCTAGTCCTTCCAACGACTCGCGGCGTCGCTGGCGGTAATTGCCCACATCGATCACAATCTGTGGCCAGCGCCCCGCCGAACGGTTAACGATCGTATTTAGCAGAAATTGCAACGAGCGCAGCGTCTCGCCCCTGCGCCCGATCATCAGCCCGACCGTATCCTCATCTAACCCTTCGACGTCAAGCTGGATGGAATGCTGGTCCTCGCCATCGGGTCCTGACTCGATCGCGTACTCTACATTCACGTAGCCTTCCAGCCCCATGTGTTCGAGAATCCCTTCGAGTAGCTCGCGTGCATAGCCGCCTGCTGCCTGGGGATCAAAGGGTGGGCGCGGTCGCCGCGGCTCGCTGGGCGTCGCTACGGCTTCGACCGGTGAATCGTCGACGCTCACGCGCACCAGAGCCTCATTTTCTTCGTCGCCAGCTTGCAACACGGCAATCATGGCTTCGTCTTCGTCAACGCCCAGCTGCTCCAGCGCCAGGCGCGTTGCCTCGGCGACGGTTCGGGCGCTGATTTCGATACTCCGCATGCGGGACTCCTCTAAATGCGTGCAGGATTAGCGGCCCTTGCGGGGGCGGTTCTGCTGCTTTGCTTCAACAATAGCCCGCTCGGTCGGCTCGTCGCTTCCGGCCGCCGGGCTGGTTTGCAGTTTTTGGAGCGGTGCCCAGAAGTTCGCTGCTGGTGCTGGTTCTGCCTCGATCACCTCGCCCGTTCCACCACCTGCGCTATCGTCATCATCCGCAGCAATGCTGACCGGCGAGGGCGTAAAGAAGCCCTTGCGATCCGGCAAAAATGGTAGGTAGTTGGTCAAGGAACCCAAGCCCGTCACAAAGAACTGCTGGATAGTCTGGAGTACCGCGCCGGTCGCCCAGTATAACACGGCCCCTGAATTGAACTTCAAGTAGATAATACCGAACATCACCGGCATGAACAGCATCGCTTGGCTCGTCGCTTTTTGACTCGGGTCCTGGATCTTTGGCATAGCCAACACCGAGCTGAGCAGTTGCAAAATAATCGTCAGGACCGGCAAAATAAACAAGCTATCATACTTACTGAGGTCAGAGAGCCACAGGAATTGATGCGGCAATTCGGGGTGATGCAACGCCAATTCAGAGATAGCGCGGTATACGCCGATGAAGATCGGCAGTTGAATTACGAGCGGTAAACAGCCACCGACCGGATTAACACCGTACTCTTTATACAGCTTGGTCGTTTCCTGTGTCAGCTTCTGCTGATCCTTGCCGTATTTGCGCTTGAGTTGAGCCATCATCGGCTGAAGCTCTTGCATTTTCTTGGATGACTTAAGCTGCTTCCAGGTCAAAGGAAACAACGCAATGCGTGTGACGATCGTAAAAAGGACAATGGCCGACCCCAGATTCCCCGTCAAATGGGTCAACCACAACAGAATGTTCGTCAAAATGTCTACAAAAGCTTGCCACATGGACGGCTCTCCTTTAGATATCCTTATATGGTACCGGATCATAGCCACCCGCAGCCCACGGATGGCAGCGCGCAATACGCTTAAGTGTCAGCCAGCTGCCCCACCATACGCCAAAGCTCTCGATAGCTTCATAGCCATATTGTGAGCAGGTTGGCGTATAAATGCAACTAGGAGGCGTCAGGCGCGAGAAGCGTTGATAAAGGCGAATGGTCGCCAGTGCGATCCGGCGTAACATGCGTTGGTTCCTGTTCGAGCGGCGTGACCCACAAGTGTGCGCGTCGCAGCATATCGGTGAGTGCTCGTTCGAGGTCGTGAAAGGCTACCGTCAGCACAGGTGCACGAACGACCAGAACAACATCCCAGCCTGGCAGTATATACGTCCAAAGTAGCCGTACGGCTTCACTCATGCGACGTTTGGCTAGATTGCGGTCATGCGCTTTGCCAAATCGTTTCGGCACCACAAAACCTGCGCGGCTGCGCCCGGCTCGATTCCGGGCTGCATTCAAAATAAAATACGGATGCGCCCATGTTTTACCATCGCGGCGCACCCGTGCAAATTGCTCTGGCCGACGCAGCCGTGCTGGCCGTGGCAGGGGCACGATTTAGCGGTGCCCACGCTGCACCTTACGGTGCTCATCACTGACCGACAATTTCCAGCGCCCTTTATTGCGTCGGGCCTTGAGGACCGCCCGCCCATCTTTGGTTGCCATCCGCGACAAAAAGCCGTGTTTACGGCGCCGCGGAATACGTTTTGGATTCCAGGTTATGCTCATGCTCTGCGACTCCTTAGGCCCGGGACAGCTACGCCGCCGGGGAATGTTCACACACAAAGAGCGCAGAGCTTGCTCCACGCCCATCAAACGGGGATCTTCCCAGTCGGGCATATTATACGGCTCTCCGCCGACCACTGTCAAATTGATCGCATCGTGCGCCGTACTCAGATGTTAGTAATCAGTGTTTACTATCGGCGGCCGTATTTCCGTAGCGCTTTTCCCAGCGTTCAGTGCTACCGCGAACCTCCTTTATTGCCAAGCTACCTTTGCCACCGCGGTTGTTCATGTAATACACCAACATATTGTCACTGGTGAGCAACCCGAAGGCGACCACATCTAACGCATCACTCTCGCTCATATTCTTTTGATACTGCCCGATGATGCTTGTCACCGCCGCACCGCCACCTGGCGTGTCGGGCTCGGGTGCCATATACCCGAGTACTTGAAATGCCCAACTCACATGCTCAAAATGTTGAGCGTCAACATAATGTGTTTTTATACTCATATCACTACTCTAATACACAACGACATGCAGCGTTCGCGAGCACGACACTGCCGGGGCGGCCTTGCGCGAGTAAACCTCGTATCTGTTGGGAAGAAACGCTGCCTGCGCACCTATTATACCCCGCCTAACCCCAACTGTGATGAGCCGATTACTTCCGACTTCCCCGTTTCTTCTGTTCGGGCCATATCTTCGTCGCGGTGCAAAAGTTGCTCGTTGATTCATTAAGGTGGTGAACATGTGAGGCAAGCATATGCGTATCGGCATTATTGGCACCGGCTGGGGGGTGCGGTCGCAGGTTCCCGGCTTTCGTGCTGCCGGACTTGATGTGGTTGGTTTGGCTGGACGTGACGCGGCGAAGACGGTCGCTATCGCCCAAGAGCTTAACCTCCAGCCGTTTGCCAACTGGCAGGAATTGATCCAAGCGGACATCGACCTGATCAGCGTCACGACGCCGCCCGATCTCCATCGTGAGATGGCAATCGCAGTGCTGGAGGGCGGCAAACATCTCCTGTGTGAAAAGCCGATGGCCCTTAACGCCGCAGAAGCGACGGCTATGCTTAACGCTGCGCAACAACATCCCAACCAGATGACCTTGCTCGACCATGAGCTTCGTTTCCTCCCGGCCTGGACGGAGGCGCGGGCCGTAATGCAGCGGGGCGAACTGGGTCCACTGCGCTATGCGGTCTGTACCGTCAACGGCAGCCGGCAGGCAGATGCGACCCACCCATGGAACTGGATGAGCAATGCCGCACAAGCTGGTGGTCTATGGGCGAACATGGGATCACATCAGATCGATACACTGCGCTTCCTATGGGGGGAGATCGAAGCCGTCAGTCTCACGATACATACCTTCGTGCGCGAGCGTCCCTACAACGGCAGCGTAAGGGCTGTATCTGCCGACGA
>JBBRHB010000241.1:0-7247 GCA_038223355.1 Chloroflexales bacterium | reverse complement strand
AGAACTTGCTAAACTTGCCCCAGGTTCTTTTGCTATGACAAAAGAACAATACATCAAGTATCAGTTTACTAATCCAGTCATACTATCAGATGGGCGGGCGATTACAAAACCTATCCATTGGTAAACTTCAATCTTTATAATGCGAACCATCACCTCAACGCCTAGCTAGTATCCGAGAAGCTTGTTCCTGTGGTGACATGCTCTCGGGGGCCGGGCCCAGGTGCAAATTGTCGAGCAAGCGCTGGCAACCGGTCCAGGTCAGTTCGCGACTGAGACGCTCTGCTCGTTCACCGTCGCGCGCCTCAAGCGCCGCGAGGATTTGCCGGTTATACACGATTGACTCGCACTGGCGACCTTCGATCGTATTAATCAAAAAGCGCAGCCGTACCAAGCGCATGGCCGAGACGGAATTAGATGCTTGACAAGCTTGTATACACTAGATACAATCTGTGCCCTATAGTGAATGTCCCTAACGCCTGTCAAGCCCAATTGTGTCCCCGAGCCTCGTCGTACGACCAAAGGAGGCCGTAAATGACCGCACGATTCGCAGGAAAGGTAGCGCTCGTAACCGGAGCCACGCGTGGTATTGGTGCGGCGATTGTCCGGCAACTCGTCGCTGAAGGTGCCCGTGTCGCCTTTTGCGGACGAACAGCAACCGACGGTACTGCTCTGGCAACAGCGTTGGGTGGTCCGGACCAGGTTCGCTATCTTGTCGCCGATCTCAGCCACGTCGACGAGTGTGCCGCAGTCGTTGATGCCACCGTCGAACAGTTCGGCCGGCTCGATATTCTCGTCAACAACGCGGCCTCCGTGGCCCGTGGCACACTCGCCACGACGTCAGCGACCGACTTCGATGCACTCATAGCCCTTAACCTGCGGGCACCCTTTCTGTTGATGCAACGGGCACTCCCCACCTTTCAAGCTCAACATGCTCGGGAAGGGCTCGGTGGTGTTGTGATTAATATCGGCTCGATCAACGCCTACATCGGTGCTCCGCAATTAATGGCCTACTCCGCCAGTAAAGGTGGCCTAATGACGCTTTCGCGCAACCTTGCCCATGCCTTGGCCCAATGGCGCATACGAGTGCAAGTACTCAACGTGGGCTGGACACTGACCGAAGGCGAAGAGGTGGTGCAGCGTCACGAAGGTGCGCCGAGCGATTGGGCGAGGCAGGCCGGGGCGACACGACCGGCCGGTCGCTTGCTCGAACCTACGGAAATTGCCGCTGCCGTCGCCTTCTTTGCGTCAGATGAAGCTGCTATCTTTTCTGGCGCAGCCATCGATCTCGAACAATTTCCGATTGGCCGTCCATCTGAGTAACCCGCGCCGGGTGATGGATCGATGTATGTTGGGGTCGCTTCTCCGTTTTATAGATGGGAGATTACGCACCATGAAACTTGGGCTTCTCACAGCAGCATTGCCACAACTTTCGCTTGAAGGATGCGCGGACTGGGCGGCAGCCAACGGCTTTGGCATGATCGAGATTGCCTGCTGGCCCGCAGGTGGCAGCGAGGAACGGCGCTATGCCGGCGTGAGCCATATCGATGTCGCTACACTGACGGATGCCCAGGCGCACGATATCTGCCAGCTGCTGGCCAGCCGCAACCTGACGATCTCGTCCTTGGCCTATTATCCCAATAATTTGCATCCCGACCCTGCCCACCGGGAGCGCGTTAACGATCATCTGCGCAAAGTAATCGTGGCAGCGCAACGGCTGGGCGTGGGCGTCGTGGGTACCTTCGTTGGTCGCGATCCCCACAAGAACGTGCCCGACAACTTTGTTAGCTTTCGTGAGGTGTGGCCACCGCTGGTCAAGTTTGCGGCGGAACACAACGTCAAGATCGCGATCGAGAACTGCCCGATGATCTTTAGCTACGATGAGTGGCCGGGTGGTACGAACCTGGCCTTCTCCCCGGCGATCTGGCGCGAGATGTTCCGTCTCATCCCCGACGAAAACTTCGGTCTCAACCTCGATCCATCACACCTCGTCTGGCAATTCATTGACTATGAACGGGTAGTCTACGATTTCGCCGACCGTATTTTTCATGTCCATGCCAAGGACATGGAAGTCAACCGCGACGGGCTCTACCAGCATGGCGTGATGACGACCGGCATCGGCTGGCAGGTTCCCCGGCTGCCGGGGCTGGGGGAGGTACGCTGGGACCGCTTTATCAGCGCCTTGTACGCGGTGGGCTACGACGATGTCTTAAGCATCGAGCACGAAGACCGCAGCTTCGAGGGCAGCGAGGAACTTGTCAAGCGTGGTTTTCTGCTGGCGCGCAACGCCCTTGCACCATATCTGGTATAAGCGGGAGTTATTCATGAGAGGCTGTGGATGCCTGTAGCGAGTTCCTCGCCGACAGGCCCGGCGCGTGCTCCGCTCAGACGCTATCTGACGCCGCTCATCGGCACAGTGCTCTATCTGCTCGCGCTCGCCGTGCGCTATCCCCTGCTCAAGCACGTCACGCTCGACACCCACGATTACCTGCTGCCGTGGTACGACTATATTGTTAATCACGGCAGCTACCGTGCCCTCGGCCAAGCCTTCACGAATTATTCGCCGCCCTATACCTATCTGCTGGTCGCCGTCACCTATCTGCCCCGCTGGCTCCCCAAGCTTGTCGCGATCAAGGCGATCTCAATCATCTTTGATGGCGTCGCGGCCTTCGTTATGTACAAGCTCGTCCGGTTGCAATACCCGGCGGGACCTCTGCCGCTGCTCGCCTTCGCCACGGTGCTCTTTGCCCCGACCATCATCGTTAACGGTGCCTACTGGGGCCAGTGTGACATCATTTACACGACCTGCTTGCTGGCCAGCATCCTGTTTGTTTGTCAGGAGCGCTACTTGGCGGCCATCTTGCTGTTTGCCCTTGCCTTCGCCTTCAAAGCCCAAGCAATCTTTCTCACCCCTTTTATCCTGATGGTATGTCTCAAGCGCCGCATCCCATGGCGCTATCTGCTCCTTGTACCACTCGTCTATCTCCTGCTGGCGCTGCCGTGTGTGCTCCTCGGTCGCTCGCTCCTTGATGTTGCAACGATCTATGGCCAGCAGGGTGATGCCTTTAACCAGCTATCGATGAATGCGCCAAATGTCTATCTTTTTATCTCCAACTATTACTATCATCAGGCCGTGCCCTTAGGACTAGCGGCGGCACTGCTGGTGGGATTAGGACTGGCGGTGCTACCTCTACGCAGCCGCGTGACCCTGGACAGGCGTCGTGTGCTGCAGGCGGCGGCCGTGTCGGTCGCCCTAATGCCCTTCGTACTGCCCAAAATGCATGATCGCTACTTCTTCGCCGCCGACCTGCTCTCGATTGGCCTGGCGTTTTTCTATCCCGAACTGTGGTTTGTGCCGCTCCTCTTGCAGTGTAGCTCCCTCACCGCCTACATTCCGTTTTTGTTTGATAAGCCAAAAGGGTTAGTACGAACGGGAGCATGGATCAATACGCTGGTGGTTGCTATCCTCCTGCTACAGTACCTGCGCGGCTGGTTTCCACACACACCCTGCAAACGGGTAGCCGCACGCAGCACGACCTGAGTGTGAGCCGGCTCACAGCGTGCTGCATGCTATAATCGCACGAGGGAGAAGCTGTGCAACGCATTGGGATTTTATATAACCCGCTATCGGAAGAAACCAGCCTGCGGGCCAATCAAATCGCGGCCTGGCTTGACCAGCGTGGGATCGCCACCTGGTGTGGCGTGTCGCACGATGCGCGTGAAGATCCTGCACTGGTCAAAGGCTGTGACCTGCTCCTGAGTTTAGGTGGGGATGGTACGGTGTTGCGCGCGGCGCGTCTGGCAGTGCCCAACGATGTTCCGTTACTGCCGATCGCGATGGGCCACCTGAGCTTTATGGCCGAGATCGAGCCTGCCGCCGCCATTGAGGTCCTTGAGCGCGTGCTGGCCGGTGACTATTGGCTCGACGAGCGTACACTTGCCGATGTCGCCTTGCACCGCTCCGGCACGCTGATTGGCCACTGGACGGCGCTCAACGAGGTGCTGATCACGCGTGCGGACATGGTACGCGCCGTTGTCATCGAAGTGCTGATTGATGGCACACCGATGACGACCTATCACGCCGACGGCATTATTGTCGCCACACCCACCGGCTCGACGGCCTATGCGTTGGCAGCAGGTGGTCCGGTGCTTGATCCACGCTCGCGCTCACTGGCGCTGGTTGCCGTCGCACCGCACCTCACCAGCATTCCGTCGTTAGTCTTGCACGAGACCACCGAGATCAGCCTACGGCTCCAATCCTGGTACCCGACCGCACTGGCCATCGACGGCCAAACAGCGGTTCCGCTCGAAGAACAGGATCTGATTGTCGTGCACCGCGCCTCAGCCGTGGCCCGCTTCGCACGTATATCGCCAGCGAGCGCGTGGTATCAAAACCTGACCCAACGGCTGCGCCGGGTCTAACAACGGCAGCGCGATGCAGTTCGATATTCTCACCATCTTTCCCCAGATGTTCGCGCCACTCCAGATGAGTATCCTGGGCCGTGCTCAGGGGGCGGGGCTGCTGACGGTCAATGTGCACGATATCCGTGCGGCAGCCCGTGACCGTCACCACACGGTCGATGACGCGCCCTTTGGCGGAGGTGCAGGGATGGTCTTCAAGCCCGAGGTCATCTGGCAGTGTCTGGCCAGCGTCCTGGGCACCGAGGCCGGCGACGAGGAAACCCCGCCGACCTTGCCCGAGCCCCACCCACCGGTGATCTACCTCTCGCCGACCGGCGAGGTGTTGACCCAACAGCTGGCCAGCGAACTCGCCCGCCAGCCGCGGCTCGTGCTGATTTGCGGCCATTACGAAGGTATCGACGAGCGGCTGCGCGAGCACGTCATTGATCGTGAGATCAGCATCGGCGATTATGTGATCACGGGCGGTGAACTGGCCGCGATGGTGCTGGTTGATGCCGTCGCGCGCCTCCAGCCGGGCGTGTTGGCCGCAGCCTCGCCGCTCGACGAGTCCCATAGCAATGGCCTGCTCGAATATCCGCACTACACGCGGCCTGCTACCTGGCGCGGCTTGCCGATCCCGCCCGTTCTCATCTCGGGCCACCATGGCCAGATCGCTCGCTGGCGGCATGAGCAGCGGCTGCTGCGGACCCTATACCATCGCGCCGATTTGTTGGCGCGGGCCCCGCTCAGCGACAGTGACCGTGCTTTCCTCCAGGCTGCCGGCCGGGATGAACAAACTGATTGATCAGCGCAGATTGAAAGGGTTGAGCGATGCCGATACACGCGAACGAACAAGGCTGGGTACTGGCAACACAACGGACCGCGTATGCTTTTGGGATCAACCAAGCCGGGCTGCTCGCGCATCGCTACTGGGGTACACGGCTCCCACGGCTCGAAGACTACCCACTTGCACCCAGCTACAGCGAGCGGGTTTCGTTTTACGAGCCGTTCACCCTCACACCGGAAGAATATCCGCCGCATGGCGGTGCCCGCTTTATCGACCCATGCCTTAAGGTCACCTTCGCCGACGGCGTGCGCGATGTCGTGCTCGGTTTCGAGTCAGCCGAAGTCCATGACGCCGATGTACCGGAGCTACTTGTCCACCTACGCGACACCTTTTACCCGTTCCGTGTAACCCTGCACTATCGCGTCCACGCAGCCTATGATCTGATCGAGCGCCTGGTTACCGTGCATAACGATGGGGATACGCCGATCACGCTCGAACGCATTTGGTCGGCACAATGGCACTTACCCGCCCATGAGAACTACCGCCTGATGCACGTTACCGGTCGTTGGTACGACGAGATGAAGCTCCGCCAAGAGCCGCTGGTCCAGGGCATTAAGACCCTCGAAAGCCGTCGCCTGACGACCAGCCATCATCACAATCCTTGGTTTGCCGTGGACAATGGCACGGCCGGCGAAGAAACCGGCAGCGTCTATTTTGGTCTGCTGGCGTGGAGCGGCAACTGGAAGCTGTCCGCCGAAATGACCGACTTCGGCTCTACCCGCGTCAGCATCGGCATCAATGATTGGGACTTTGCCTGGCGGCTCGGGGCGGGTGACACCTTTACCACGCCGAGCAGTTTTGCCGGCTATTCCGACGGCGGCTTTGGCCGCGCCAGCCGCTCCTTGCACGACTTCATCCGCGATACGATCCTGCCCCACCGGCCAATCCTTCACAAGGTGCTCTACAACTCGTGGGAGGCGACCACGTTTGCGGTTGATCAGAATTCACAGATCGAACTAGCCCGCCATGCCGCCGAGATGGGCATTGAACTCTTTGTACTCGACGATGGCTGGTTTCATGGCCGCAACGATGATACTGCCGGCTTGGGCGACTGGTGGCCGGACGAGCGCAAGTTTCCCCACGGCCTCGGACCACTGATCGCGCAGGTGAATGCGTTGGGCATGGATTTTGGCCTGTGGGTCGAGCCAGAGATGGTCAACCCCAACAGTGATCTGTATCGCGCGCATCCGGATTGGGTCATCCATTTTCCAACCCGCGCCCGCACAACGGCCCGCAATCAGCTGATCCTCAACTTCGGCCGAAGCGATGTGCAGGAGTACATCATCGCGCAACTCGACCGGCTGCTCGCTGAGAACCGGATCGTCTTTATCAAATGGGATATGAATCGCAATGTCAGTGAACCCGGCTGGCCCGACGCGCCCGGCGATCCACGTGAGCTATGGGTGCGGCATGTCGCGGGCCTCTATCATGTTTGGGGCACCCTACGCGAACGGCATCCTGACGTTATCTGGCAAAGTTGCTCGGGCGGGGGGGGTCGCGCGGATCTTGCCATTTTACGGCTGGCCGATCAAGTGTGGGTCAGTGATAATACGGATGCCACGGCGCGCTTGGCCATCCAGGAAGGCTATTCGCATATCTTTCCGGCCAATACCATGGAGGCCTGGGTCACCGACGTAGGCCAGGAGCGGCTTTCGCTAGCCTTCCGCTTTCACGTTAGTATGTGTGGATCGCTGGGTGTCGGCGGCCATCTCCTACACTGGACTCCGGAGGAGCGGACGGAGGCGGCTCACTGGATCGCCCTATACAAGGAGATCCGCTCCATCATCCAGTTCGGCGATCAGTACCGCCTGCGCTCGCCTCAAGAGCACCCCTTTTCTGCCGTCCAGTACGTTAGCAAGGACCGCTCAGTAGGTGTACTCTTCGCCTTCCGCACACACATGCCGCCGCCTGCACCGGTCGGCCCGCTGTATTTGCGCGGCCTCGACCCCGCTGCGCACTACGAGATCGAGGGTTTTGATGACATACGATCGGGCTTGGCGTG
>JBBRHB010000240.1:0-7276 GCA_038223355.1 Chloroflexales bacterium | reverse complement strand
GCATGAAGTCTACGGCATTCTGGCTGCCTATGCTACAACACATGGCTACCAGGCCGTGGTCGACGGCACCAACCGCGATGATCTAGTCGAGCCCCGTCCGGGTCGTCGGGCAGCCAAGCAACTGGGTATCCAGGCACCGCTGGTCGAGGCAGGCTTTGATAAGCAGGATATTCGGGCAGCGGCGCAACGCTACGACCTGCCCACCTGGGATAAGCCCGCCATGGCTTGCCTCGCCTCACGCATCCCCTACGGCACGCCGATTACGCTGCAACTGTTGTCACAGGTGGAGCGCGCCGAGCAAGTGCTGTACTCCTTAGGGTTGCGGCAGGTGCGCGTGCGCCATCATGGCGAGATCGCGCGGCTTGAGGTAGATCCGGAGGATTTTGGAGCCGTCCTGCCCATGCGTGATGAAATCGTAACACGGCTGCGCGCGTTGGGCTATACCTATGTCGCACTTGATCTCGAAGGCTATCGCATGGGCAGTCTGAACGAGGTATTGAAGGTGGGCCATGGACACCGATAAGCTGTCTACTCTGCTGCGAGCGGTGCAAAGCGGGACGGTAACGGTTGCAGAGGCAGCCGACCGCCTCCGCGACCTACCCTTTGAAGATCTCGGCGATACGTTGCTTGACCATCATCGTACCCTGCGTACCGGTATGCCGGAGGTCGTGTTTGCCGCCGGAAAAACACCGCAACAAGTGGTCACGATCATGACGAGCCTCGCGCAACATGCCCTGGTAGCGATCGCTACGCGGGTCGATGCCGCGATGTATGCTGCGGTCCGGGCAGAGCTATCGGGCGCGGTCTATTTCGAGCGTGCTCGGCTACTTGCGATCGGTCGTGTAGATCCTCGCGACACAACCCACTACCTGGTCGTCGCGAGCGCCGGGACCTCGGACCAGCCGGTCGCTGAGGAAGCGGCCGTCACGTCCGAATTACTCGGCCATCGCGTTGAACGGCTATATGACGTTGGCGTAGCCGGCCTGCATCGCCTCCTTGCACAACGCGAGATCCTCTTCGGTGCGACGGCGGTCATCGTCGTCGCAGGAATGGATGGTGCCTTAGCGAGTGTGGTCGGCGGCCTCGTGGCCGTGCCGGTCTTGGCGGTCCCGACCAGCGTGGGCTATGGCATGAGTCTCGGGGGTATCGCGGCGCTCCTCACGATGTTGAATAGCTGTTCTCCCGGTGTAGCAGTAATGAACATCGACAACGGTTTTGGCGCGGCGGCTTTTGCCCATCTGGTTTTACAGCAACGCATCTCCCCGCCCGGATCCACCGCATGCGCGTAGCCTATTTTGACGGCTTTGCCGGGGCCAGTGGCGATATGATCCTGGGAGCACTGGTTGATGCCGGAGTTAGTGTCGACCTGCTCACGGAGGAGCTACAGCGACTCGGACTTGCCGGCTGGCGCGTACGAACCGAGCAGGTTCAGCGCGCCGCCCTACGGGCAACGCACCTCATCGTTGAAGTTGACCTAGCCGTCCGCATCGAGCATAAGGGACGGCGGTGTGGGGCCGTCCGGTCGATCTGCTAGTCGCGCCGGATGGCAGCTTGCTCGTTAGTGATGACGATGGCGGGCGTATCTTTCGGATTGCATACCAGGGCTGATCGCGGCGACGGCCTTTACCGGCTTTGCATTGGTACCAGACCACGTTGCAGGGCAGCGGCAACGGCCTCGCCCCGGCTTTGCACCTGTAGCTTGCTAAAGATATGATTAAGATGGGACTTAACCGTATTCTCCGAAAGGCCAAGCCGCCCGGCAATTGCTTTGTTGCTTGTGCCCGCGACCAGCAGGCGCAGCACCTCCAACTCGCGCACCGACAGCTCATCACCGTTCTCGCCGTCAGACAGGTGACCAAGCAGCCGTGCGGCGACACCGGGTTCCAAAGCGGCACGTCCCTGCATCAGGGCGCGCACGGCTTGCCCCAGTTCGTCAGGCAGAGCATCTTTCAGCAGGTAGCCTTGGGCACCGGCGGTGAGCGCAGGCGTGATATAGGCATCCGTGTCGTAGGTGGTCAGCACGAGAAAGCGGACTTCGGGCAGCCGCGCCCGCACCTGCTTCATAACACCGATGCCGTCGAGCTGTGGCAACCGCAGATCGAGGAGCACCACATCGGGCTGGCGTTCGAGAATCAGACGCACCGCCTCCAGGCCATCGGCGGCCTCACCCACAAGTTCGATGTCCTTCTCCCAGCGTAAGATAGCAACCAGTCCTTGGCGCACCACGGGGTGGTCATCAACGACGAGTACACGAATCACAGGCGTCACCTTTTGCTACCGATAGGATAGGACGCCGCTAGCTCTGCCAGCGGCTGCTGAGCCAACGACTCGTTGTTCGCACTGAACGTCTTGCGGGGGACGATGGCGACGATGTGCGCGCCATCAGTGCTGGTCAACTCAAGCGTGCCACCCAAAGCATTGAGCCGCTCGCGCATACCAAGCAGGCCGAAACCACCCCACGGCCCGGATGACACCACGCCTTGAGCCAATACGTCGTCGCCAAAACCCCGACCATTGTCACGGATATGGAGCCGCACGTCTTGGGAGTTATACTCCAGCGTAATCCTGACCTCGCTCGCGCCGGCATGCTTGGCGACGTTCGCCAGTGCCTCTTGCGCGACCCGTAACAGTGCCGAATCGGTGCGCGGTGGCAGAAGCCAGGGCTCACCTTGCTGCTCGAAGTACCCGGTGATCCCCAGATGAAACGGTCGTGCCGCAAGGCCGCGCAACGCATCGGCAAGGTCGCCGCGCTCAAGGGCAGGTGAGCGCAAATTCCAAACCGAACGTCGCGCCTCGGCCAACGACTCGCGCGCCATACGTTGGGCCAACTCCATATGCTCAGCCGCTTCCTCGGGTGCCGCTCCCATTGCGCGCTGGGCCGCGCCCAACTGGACCACAATGCCCGTGAGTCCCTGTGCGATAGTGTCATGAATATCGCGTGCCAGCCGGGCACGTTCCTCCATCGTCGCGGTCTCGCGCGATTGATCAAGGAGCGCTGCGGTCTGGATCTGCACGCGCTCCTCTAGTCCCGCGCTGAGTGCTCGCAACTGGTCGGCCTGAGCACGGCTGTGCTGCAAGGCTCGCTGCAATGCGCCGGCCAAAAGGAATGTCAACGCGGCGACAGTCCAGAAGATGCCGGTCCAGTAGGCAGCGGCAACGATCGGCTGGTCAGTGAGCGCGAACGGGTTCGGGAACCGTGGCACCATCAGTTGCTGGCGCTGTAACCAACCGATACTCGCTACGAGGATCGTTGCGACGGCCGCAAGACTGACGCTCGCTACCCCATCAAGCAGTAATCCCGCAGTGCAGATCGGGATTATTAGCAAGGCGGGCCAAAAGGTCGTGATGCCGTTCGTGAGCGAGGCCATCGTTGTAATTAGGGTCCAGCCACCAATCAACGCCAGCGCCGAGATGGTCGGCCGCCCCAGTCGCACCAGGATGATCAGCGAACTCAAGAAAACTGCTACAACGACAATAGGGATCAGCGGCGCAAAGGGCAGATCATGTGGCCGCTCCGGCAGTGGCGGTGTGTTCAGGCTGAACCGCAGCACGAGCCCGCTGACCACGGCGGTAAGGAGTGGGATGAGCAAGATCGGCAACGTCCGCAGCACCAGATTTCCTCGGCGTTGCGCTTCCTCCGGCCATACCTGCGCTTTTGTTGATTGATCCTTGGGCACGCACCACCTCCGTTTGCATTGTAGCACTCAGCCACCGGCGGTACATCCCCAGAGCGCATGAGCCGCGATCACCTATTTGGATGAGTGGCTGTACGTTGTTTCGGGTGAGGCTGCGCCATCACAATCGACCAGTACGAATCACCTATCAGCCGGATGACGGCGCGTGCGGCGCGGCGTAGGCTGAATGCAACAGACAGGTTATTGGAGGTATACACTCATGGCATCTGAAATTGCTCCTCGTCGTCCCAGTAGGCGCCGCTGGCTGATCGCCGGCACCGGCGTGATCATTATCGCGATCATCGCGGCCCTGACGCTTAATACACGCTCAACCAGTGCAGTTGCGAAGGGACCGGCGACCGTCGCCGTCAAACGCGGCACGATCATCGCTTCGGTCGCCGGGAGCGGCACGGTGGCGGCGGTTCAAACCCTCGATCAATCGTTCCTAAGTAGCGGCAGTGTTAAAGAGATTTTGGTCAAGGAAGGCGATACTGTTAAGACTGGCCAAGTGCTCGCCAAGATTGATGACCGTGATCTCCAACTCGCGATTGCTGACGCCCAAGTCAGCCTACAAAGCGCCCAAGCGAAGCTAGAGCAGGCGAAACAGGGCAACGCGACGCCCGACGACCAAAAGGCCTCTCAGGCGGCCGTCGACAATGCCAAGGCCACCCTAGACAAGACGCGCACCGGCACGTCCACGCCGGCCGACATTGCCAATGCCCAAGCTGGAGTAACCGGCGCCGAAGCGCAACTCCAAAAAGCGAAGACGGGCAATTATACGGCGACCGACATTGCGAATGCCCAGGCCGCAGTACGTAGTGCCGAGGCGCAACTGCAAAAGACGCGCAATGGTACCACCACCGCGGCTGACATCGCGAATGCCGAAGCGGGCGTTCGCAGTGCCGAGGCGCAACTCCAAAAGACGCGCAATGGCACCACCACACCCGCCGACCTTGCCAACGCTCAAGCCGGTGTCCGGAGTGCCCAGGCTCAGTTACAAAAGGTCCAAAACGGCACCACCACACCCGCCGACCTCGCCAACGCCGAAGCGGCGGTGCGCAGTGCCCAGGCCCAACTCCAGAAGGCGCAGAGCGGCCCAGCATCAAATACGGTGAGCACGGCCCAGGCAAGTGTCGAACAGGCCCAGCAAACATACGACAAGACGGCTGCCGCCGACGCAGCGAGCAAAACCACCGCAGAGCAGAATGTTACCCAGGCTGCTGACAGCGTGCGCCAAGCTCAGCAAAGCTACAGCACAGCCTACTGGAACAACCAGCAGGCCCAAAACGGCACCGATCCAACGACCAACAAAAGCTTCTCTAGCGAGAAGCTTGACGTGGGGGTCCAACAGCGCAACTATGCTGCGGCACTAAGCCAGGCGACCTCACAACTCAGCCAAGCGCAGTCGAAACTTGACCAGGCGAAGGTCAGCTATGACAGTGCACGCCAGCAAGAGGTTACCGACCTACAAACGGTCCAGACGAAGCTTAACGATGCGCGTGTGCAGCTACAGGAAGTGCTGAAAGGACCGAAGGCCGAGGACGTTACCGTAGCACAGTCCGCGCTTGACCAAGCCAACGCCAATCTACAGAAGCTACGCCAGGGTCCCACTGCCGCCGATGTTGCGGTTGCCCAGGCGGCGCTTGACCAAGCTAACTCCAATCTGCAGAAGCTGCGCCAGCCCCCTACCGCCGCCGATGTTGCGGTTGCTCAGGCGGGCGTGGACCAGGCCAATGCGACGCTCCAGAAGCTGCGCCAGCCCCCGACTGCCGCCGATATTGCCATTGCGCAAGCCAGCTTAGATCAGGCCCGCACGACGTTGCAAAAGCAGCAGCAGGGCGGCACGAAAGCCGATATCACCGTGGCACAGGCGACTGTAGACCAAGCCAACGCCAGCCTACAAAAAACGCAGCAGGGTGGTACCACCGCTGACATCGCGGCATCGCAGGCTCAGGTTGACCAAGCGAAAGCTAATCTCGATAAGCTGACGGCACCTGCGACTCAAACCGATCTGGATATTCAGCAGGCGAACGTGGCAACGGCACAGCAGGCGCTCAAGCGGGCCCAAAACAACCTGGAACAGGCGACGCTGAAGGCGCCCTTCGCTGGCATCGTCACAGCCGTCAACATTGTTCCAGGCAGCATCGTCTCTAGTGCCACGGCGGCTGTACACTTGGTAGACCGCAGTACGCTACATGTGGACCTCAAGCTCAGTGAGAACGACGTTGCCAACGTCAAGCTCGGCCAGCCGGTCACGCTCACGATTGACTCGCTCAGCGGATGGAAAGCGAACGGTCTGATCAGCTATATCGCGCCGGCGGCGACCACGACAAACGACGTCGTCACCTATGGTGTGCGCGTCAGCTTCGCCGATACCGATCCCACCGTCAAAATCGGCATGACGGCCAACGTCAGTGTTACTACCGCACGCAAGGACGGCGTGTTGTTATTGCAAAGCACAGCCTTGTTGCCAAAAGGCGCGGGACGTGTGGTTCAGATGCCAAGTGCGGACGGCAAGACCACCAAAGAGGTGGACGTGCAAATTGGGCTGACTGACGGGACCAGCACAGAAATCCTTAGTGGCCTGAAGGAAGGCGACAAGGTTGTCACGCTCCCAACCCAGGCCAAAGCGAAATAATCCAAGCGCCTGACGCGACCGGTGAAAACGGGTCGCGTTAGGGCCACGGACTTTACCTATACGTGAGGCACTCAGCTATGCAACCACTAATGATTTCTGTGCGCAACCTGCGCAAAACCTACCAGATGGGCGATGTGGAAGTCCAGGCACTCCAGGACGTTTCCTTCGACATCCGCCAGGGCGAGTTCGTCTCGATTATGGGACCGAGTGGTAGCGGCAAGAGTACGCTAATGAACCTGCTTGGTTGTTTGGACACGCCCACCAGCGGCAGTTATCTGCTTGACGGCGTCGAGGTCGCCCAACTGACAGCCAATGATCTTTCACTGGTTCGTGCCCAAAAGCTCGGCTTTATCTTTCAGCAGTACAACCTGTTGCCGCGCCAGTCGGCGCTACGTAATGTCGAGATGCCGATGATTTATCGCGGTGTGCCGGCAGTCGAACGCCGCCGGCGTGCAACCATTGCGCTGAAGATCGTCGGGATGGGCAGCCGGCTCGAGCACCGCCCGAACGAGCTCAGCGGCGGCCAGCAGCAGCGTGTAGCCATTGCGCGCGCGCTGGTCGGCAGCCCGGCGGTGGTCCTGGCCGACGAGCCAACCGGCGCGCTCGATACCAAGACAAGCGTCGAGATCATGGCGATCCTACAGCGCCTTAATCGGGCCCAGGGCCTGACCGTGATCCTGGTGACGCACGAGCCGGATGTAGCGGCCTATGCTAATCGGGTACTACACGTGCGTGACGGTCTCCTGATCAGCGATGGCCCACCACTCCGTGCTGCCGGAGCTGATCTCCAGCCCGCGCTTGGACCGGCAGTGCAGGCCGGACATGATAGCGTACGGCGCAGCCGCCTAAGCTCAGTCTTGTTGAGGCGTCACCGGGCCAGCATAGGTACGGACATGACAAATGGCCAGACGCATCTATTGCCCAGCAAATAAGGAAAACATAATGGCAACCGCAATAATGAACA
>JBBRHB010000239.1:0-7277 GCA_038223355.1 Chloroflexales bacterium | reverse complement strand
ACTAGCACCTTTACCTATAGCTACGCCGTAACCGGCTATAACCACCAGGGACTGCCCGTAGCAGGGGAGCGCGGGCAGTCAGCCGCAACCGAACTGTTGGTACATGTGCCGACTGCGGGTGACGCGTAACAAGCAGCGCCCAACCTGCTGGAGTTGGGCACAAGTCGGTAAAGTACGGTCGCCCGGTTGGGCGGCTGAAGGAGGATTAGACAACCATGGCTGAATTTGTCGTTCTTTTAAACGCGGGAACCGGCGAGCAACTCGACGCCGTGCTGAGCTCGGTCAGTGCCAACAACGGGCAAGTACTGCAAGCCTATCTGCCCTCAGTCATCATTGTTGAGGGGGACGAGAACTTGCCTGGGCAACTGAGCCAGACGGCCGGCGTGCAAGCGGTTTTTACCGGTGTGGCTGAGATACCCGAAAATATGGCCAACGATGAAACGGCATCGCTCGCACTGCAAGGCTGGAATCTGCGGCAATCGCCGGAGTATATCGCGATGAAATCAGACCGACCCTTTGAAGGAGCATCGTGGCAAGTGTTGGGGGAGTGCATTGTGCCCGAGGACGATGGTGGAGGCGGTGCTGTGGCGGATAGTGGCGGCAGCCCAGATATGGCTTCCGGTCCGGGCACACTCGGCCTCAGCGCAGCCCCCAGCGGGAACGTTGCCGTGGCGGACGCTCCGGCTACCACACTGGGAGTCGCTGCGGCTCCAGCGGGGACTAATCCTTATATGATTGGCAACGTGGCCGTTGGGATCGTTATTGTCGACGGTCCGGCCGGAACGGACGCAGCCTTCACCTTAGCTGAGCGCATTACTATCGCTACCGAAGTCTCGCAGGGCTTCGATATCCATTATCATCTGGCCCCACGGGGTGCGCATCTCATTTTTATGGCGAATATCCAGACCGTACAGTTGACCCTCGCTCCCACGACGGTACCTGCACCAACCTTCCCGGCGGACCAGGCGACGCGCCAGCGCGAGATGCGCGATATCGAGGCGGTGTGGCGTGATCCGGCCTTAGCCGCGCTTGGGGTCCGCGCGGGGATGGACGGTGTTCGGGATTATGCCCAGTCGCTGAAATCACGCTCCTGGTCAGTCGGCCTAACGCCAAACTGGGCCTATGTTGTCTTCTTTACCAAATATAATGCCGGCTGGTTGGCGTATACCAGTTCCCAGGTGCGGATCACGATGCAGTACCGGATGTTGACCGAAGCTGGTGGCTGGGGAGGAGCGTGGGGCGCAGCAAACATTGACCGCGTCTTCGCCCACGAGACGGGTCACATCTTTGGTGCTCCCGACGAATACACACCCTGCTCTGGTGGCGGCACGTGGGGCTTTTTGCAGGTTGCGAATGGCAACTGCGAAGACAGCAATAGCTCATCGGTCGATTGCATCATGAAAAAGAACACGGTTGCCATCTGCCCGTGGACCGTTGGCCACTTCGGCTGGACCGACACGGATGGTGATGGCATTCCCGATCCCATCGACCCTAGCTAGACATTCCTATCACCTACCCATCAGACAAAATCAGAACTAATGTTCTGATTTTGTGATATAATACAGCCCTATTGAACGACGAGCCACCACGTTGCGGAGTACTGATGAATGAGCGCCAAGAGATTGTTACCATCCACGTCACGCGCGCCGAACAGCAGCGTTTGCGGCGTCTCAACCAGCTCATTCGGGTTTTGCGCTCGCAGCGTGAAGGACGCGGGCTGATCTGGGTCCGGTGCGAAAACGACGAGGTGCAGCTGCAGATCGTTGATTTGCATACCATTGTCGCCGAAGTCTTGCGGAGGTTTGAGCCCTAAGCGATAGCCCCCAAACAACTGAATGTTCCTTCCGCCAGAAACGGTTAAGCCACTCGCGGACATGCTCTCAGGAGCGTGTCCGCGTTTTTGTTTTGAAAGGAGACGCCGATGTGCCATCTGCCACTGGTCTGTAGCCTAGTCGAGAACGCCGTCCATTGGTTTCAGATCAATATGTTCGCCAGTCTGCTGATTCACCTGATGATCGCAGACGTTCTAACCGGTCTGTTGCGTGCATGGCAGGAGCGGACGCTGATCTCCTGTGTCGCGGGAGCGGGAATGCGACGCAAGGCGACGATGTTGATCATGGTCCTGGTGGGCCAAGCGCTTGAGCCCTATATGCAGCATATGCCAGTCAGCGAGATCATCGCCGCAGGTTTTGCCGTGAGCGAGGGCATCTCGGTCATCGAAAACGCCGCCGCGCTGGGTGTGCCGGTCCCGCCGATCCTGCGCCAAGTATTCGTAGATATCGCTCAACGTGGGCCCGGCTTACCAGCGGCGGACGAGGCACCGAAGGACAAAGCATAAAGGAGGAGCAAGATGGAAGGTGGGATTTTCCAAACCACGCCGTTGCAGATCGTGGATGCGCCGGCCAGTCCCGACCATTTTGGTGGGCGACGCATTTGGCCACCGCGCTTCGTGGTACTGCATGCGACGGGCGGCACCAACTCGCTGCAATGGCTGCGCTCAACCAGCCCGTTGAGCAATCCCGTTAGCGTCCACCGGCTGATCACCAAGGAGGGCACGATCTACAAGATCGTTGGCGACGACGATACAGCCTGGCATGCTGGCTACGGCCTCGTTGGCACAATCAACCCGGACGCAGCGCCCAATCTCAATGCGTACGCGCTCGGGATTGAACTCGAGAACCTGAATGATGGGCAGGACCCGTATCCGCCCGTGCAGTTGGCAGCTTGTGCAACACAGATCGCCGAGTGGTGGGGCAGCTACGGTTTCCTGCCGGTGCTCGGCCATGCGCAGGTTGATGGTCGCAAAACCGATCCGCAGGGCTTCGACTGGACGGCCCTATGGCGGCACGTCTGGAAGGAATTGTAGAGCCCAATGAGCGGCATTGAAACATGGTGACGTATAACAGCAGGAGGTCAAAGAGATGGAGCAGGAGGAAGGCAGACAGCAGCTCAAGCAATTGCGACGTACTTCACGAGAGGAAAGAGTGCAAGCTTACCGGCGGCGGGTTGAGCGACGAATCAAGGCGGTCGAATTACGAAATGAAGGTAAGTCCTATCGCGCGATTGCCGTGGAGTTAGGGACCAGCCTAACTCAAGCCGTGAACGATGTGAAGGTCGCGCTGGCACCGCTGAACAAACGCGAACGGGAGATGGCACCCGAATTAAGGCAGACTGAAGCGCAGCGACTTGATATGGCGGCGGAGGCAATCAGGCAGCAGGTCGCAAAGGGCGACCTGCCGGCGGTGGACCGTTGGATTACGGTAAGCGCGCGGCGCGCGAAGTTGATGGGGCTTGACATGCCGCCGGAGCCAGTCACGAAGGATGAGAAGGACCCACAGGTGACGATTCAGGTCCGCTATGTCGATGATATTAAACCTTGATTTGCCCCGGCTGCACGCCGGCCAACAGCGCTGCGTCCATGAGAATCGCAGGTTCAATGTGCTGTGTATGGGGCGGCGCTGGGGCAAGTCGACGTTCGGCCTCCAGCAGATTATTGCTGCAGCGTTGGAAGGCCGGCCAGCGGCGTGGATGTCGCCGACCTACAAAATGTTAAGCGAGGTGTGGCGCTCGGCGAAGCGGACGCTGCGCGAGGTTACCGCGTCGGTGAACACCCAAGAGAAGCGTATTGAGCTCCTCAGTGGCGGCGTGATCGACTTCTGGTCGCTGGAGAATGCGGATGCGATTCGGGGGCGTAAGTATGCCCTGATGGTGGTCGACGAGGCGGCGATGGTGGGCGAACTGCAGGAGATTTGGCAACTGGTCTTGCGACCGACGTTGACCGATTACCGCGGAGGAGCATGGCTACTTTCGACGCCCAAGGGTCGGAACTTTTTTTGGAGTTGCTGGATGCTGGGCCAGGAGGAGCGCGATCCGGAGTGGCGCTCGTGGCAGATGCCGACGGCCAGTAATCCCTACATTGCGCCCGAGGAGATCGCCGCGGCGCAACGTGAATTACCTGAAAAGGTGTTTAGCCAAGAATACCTAGCACAGTTTCTTGATGATTCTTCATCGGTCTTTCGGCGCGTGCTCGCTGCAGCGACGGCGGTCGCGCAGGAGGCTGCAGTCGATGGCCACGGCTATATATTTGGTGTCGATTGGGCACGGCAAGGTGACTTTTCTGTCATCTCGGTACTCGATGTGACCATGCGCCAACAGGTTGCGATGGAGCGCTTCAACCAGGTGGACTATGAGATCCAGGTCGGCCGGCTGCAGGGGTTGTACGACCGGTTCGTCCCGCAGTTGATCATCGCCGAACAAAACTCTATCGGTGTGCCGTTACTCGAGAAGCTGCAGCGGCTGGGTCTGCCTGTTCAACCCTTCGTAACGAGTAACGCTTCGAAGATGCAAATTATCGACGGCCTAGCGCTCGCCTTCGAGCGTGGCGATCTCCAGATACTCAACGATCCGGTGCAAATTGCTGAGCTACAAGGCTTCGGTATGGAGCGCCTGCCAAGCGGCCTGGTGCGCTACGGCGCGCCCTCAAGCCTCCATGATGACACGGTGATGGCCCTGGCCATTGGCTACTCCGGTCTCGGTCGCCCGAATCCTACGCAACTGGTGGATTTTGTATGAGCTTTGTTGATCGTCTCGCCGGTCGCTTCGGCTACGTCAAGGCCCAGATGGAACTGCAGGCACCCGCCTGGATGGTTGACACGTCGGGGCATGATCGTTGGACGGTCCCGGATGGCAGCTTGGCCGAGAACCAAGCCGAGCTGTACCAGCGGCTGAGCTGGCTGCAGGCAGCTGTGCAAGCGTTATCTCAAACCGCTGCGGGCGTGCCCTTCAACGTCAAGCGTCGCGTCGCTGAGCGCACCGTCGATATTCCGAATCACCCCTTCGAGCGGCTGTTGGGCCGGCCCAATCCGCTGCACTCGCGCTTTGAGCTCCTCGAGGCGACGTTCGCTTTTCGTGCCCTGACCGGTAATGCCTACTGGTGGCTCAATCGCTCGGGTCCGGATGCGGTACCACAGGAGATCTGGGTGTTGCCTAGCCACATGATCAAGCCGGTGCCGGACGGCCGGATGTACCTGAAAGGCTACATGTACGACGACAAGCACCTGCTTGAGCCCTGGGAGATCGTCCACTTCAAACGCTTTCACCCGTTGAATGCCTTTGTCGGGCTCTCACCGGTTGAAGCGCTGGCCACGGTTGCTATCGGCGATCTTAAGATGCAGGAATGGAACACCAACCTGTTTGCCAAAGACAACGCGAAATTACCCGGCGCGCTCGCGTGGGCCGATCCGATTAATGATTCGGATTGGGAGCGCATGAAGAAGGATTTTCAGCGCGATAACGGCGGCACACGGCGTAGCTTGATGATGCTCCGGAACGTGGGCAAAGGTGGCGTGCAGTGGCTAAACATGGCCAATACCCAGAAGGAGATGGAGTTCCTAGCCGGGCGCACCTTCAATAAAGAAGAGATTTTTACCCTGGTTGCACCCGGGCTGGCTTCGGTCCTGGATGTGAATGCGACTGAGGCGAATGCGACGGCGGGGAAGGCCGCCTTTATCGAGTTCGGCGTGTGGCCGGCACTCTCGGCGGTCGCTGAGAAAATTACCAATGACGTGCTGCCCTGCTACGACCGTCGTACTCCGAACGGCGTGCACGTCGGTATGTTCGATGACGTCCGCGTGACCGATCGGTCGTTGGAACTGCAAGAGATTGCTACCTATGGCCAGTTCCATAGCGTTGATGAGACGCGCGAGAAGTTCTGGGGCGATGGGCCGCTACCGAAGCCTCAGCAGCCACGTATTACGGTGACCGCGCCGCCGGCGCTGCCGGTAGGTTCAGGAGGCAATCATGGATAACATCGGCGAGTTGCCACCCGGTGGCAGCACTGGCGTCAAGGCTGCGGGTGACTGGGAACTCGATGTATTGGGCTGCCCCTACGGTGGGCCCAATGGTGGCCGCGATTTGGATGGCGAGTTCTTTTCGCCGGCAACAGAATTTCACGCTGACAAGTTTGGTTTGCCGCCAGTGGTGTATTACCACGGGTTTGATGGTGTGACCGGCAAACCTGCTGGCACTCCGGAGTATATCGGCCGTACGACGGCGCGCGAAGTCAAGAGCGATGGGGTGTGGTACCGCGTGGTGCTGGACCGCACCAGTGCGTTGGCGAAGCAGGTGTGGGAGGCGGCGCAAAAGGGCTTAGCCCGGGCAAGCTCGGGGGCGGTAACGCACTTGATGCGGGTTGGGCGCGATGGGCATATCACCCAGTGGCCTGTTGCTGAACTCAGTGTTTTCGATGCGGTTGGTCGTCGGCAGCCGATCAATGCCTACGCAGTTGCGCTGCCGGCAGTCAAAGCGTTGTATCGGCAGGTTTGGTGCTGCCAGAGGAGAAGGACATGGGCGAAAAAGAGGTGGTTCTTGAGGCCGCAAAAGGTCTCACGTTGGATGATGTGAATACTGCGGTGGCGGTGGGCATCAAGGCGTATCAGGAGCAGCAAGGCGCTGCGGTCAAAGCTAAATTGGATGAGGACGCGCGGGTTGCTGCGGCCGTGAAGGCGGCGAAAGACCAGTGGGAAGTGGATGCGGCTGCCAGTCGTCGATTATCCGACGGCGATGTAACTGTGCCGGCACATTTGAAGTTCGGCGAAACGCGGGCGTATGACAACCTGGGGCCGGATGACCTGGCGGTGCTGGCCTACGTGCTTGACTCGGCGAAGCAGAGCGGGAGTTCGCGCGGCGGTATCAGCGAGAATGCTCTCAAGGCACTCGCACTAAGCTTGAATGAGGATAAGACGGTGCTGGGCTTGGTGGGCCGGCAGGCTATGAAGGCTGAGGGCATCAAGGCCAACGAGATTATGCAGCAGGGCTTGGTGGGTTTTGGTCGCGATTGGGTGGGTCAGGCCTTTAGTCAGGCGATCTGGGAAAAGGTTCGTATCGACAGCTTTGTCGCGGCCATGCTGCCCAGCATCGAGGTGCCGCAGGGCTTTGAGTCAATGACGCTGCCTCTGGAGGGTGCGGACCCGACCTTCTATAAAGTCGGCGAAGCGGCGTCGGTGGACTCCAGCGGCTGGCCGGCCTTTACCATTCCCTCGTCTCAGTCTGCCACGTCCAAGAAAACGCTTCCTTTGGCGAAGATGGGCGCGCGCGTGCTGTGGTCTGGTGAAATGGAAGAGGATAGCCTCGCACCCTTCGTGCCGCAACTCAAACATCAGCTCTCGAAGGCCGGTGCTGAACAGTTGGAGCACGCGATCATTGATGGCGATGTGACGACCACGGCTACCACCAACGTCAACGATATTGCGAACGGCTCGGTGCAAACGAGCACCAAC
>JBBRHB010000238.1:0-7293 GCA_038223355.1 Chloroflexales bacterium | reverse complement strand
GTCGGCTACTGCCGCGAGGCGTTCGCCCGCATCAAGGTCGAGCACAAACGGTTTTTGGCTTAACACGTGCTTATGGGCTTCGAGTGCTGCTTGCAAAATCGGCAGCCGCTCGGCGGGATGAGTTGCCACGTCAACGACCTCGATGTCGTCACGGCGTAGGAGGTCATGGTAGTCGGTATAGACGTCCGCCTGAGGGTAGTAGGTGGCCTGGCGGTCACGTGCCCGCTCTCCTATCAGGTCACACAAGGCCACCACCTGATAGTCGGCCTCGCGGTATGCCGCCAAATGGTGGGCCGAGATGCCGCCACAGCCAATCAAGCCAATGGCCGGCCGGTAATGTTGCGGGTCGCGGGGACGGTATGGCAGATCGGGAGCCGTCATTGCGCCAGCCGTGACGGCCTTGCTGAGTCCATAATCGTCGTTCGTTGTTTCAGTCATGCTGACCCTCCACGTCGAGGCTTAAGTGTTGCCTTGCTGCTGGGCGGCCCACATGGCCGCGCCGATCACTCCTGCATCTGCTCCTAGGGCTGCCGGTAGTATCGCGACGCGATCTACTGGGATCGCCCGGCAGCGTGCACGAACTATTGAACGGACCGCGTCGAACAGCCAGGGGCCAAGATGTGCTACGCCGCCACCGAGCACCACGCGATCTGGACTGAGGACGGTCACGAGATTAGCGACACCGATACCCAGTGCGTCACCAACGCGAGCCAAAATATCACGTGCCACCGGATCACCCATGGCCGCTGCCTGTCCAATGAGTTCCGGGGTCACGCGCCGCGGGTCATAGCCCGCCAGGTCGCTTATGCCGGTGGTATTGCCATGCACAAGGGCACGGATGCCGAGTGAGGTGATCGCCGGGCCGCTAGCGAGGGTTTCAAGACAACCGTGATTGCCACAGCCGCACAGCAGGCCGTGGGGTTCGATGGTCATATGTCCAACCTCACCGGCTGTGCCGTCGATGCCCAAATGTAAATGGCCATTAATCGCAATACCACCGCCAATACCGGTGCCCAGGGTAAGACCAATGACAGTATGCGCTCCGCGTCCGGCACCCCAGGTGGCCTCACCCAGCACAAAGGCCCGCGCATCATTGATGAGGATGACGGGACAACCCAAGCCGGCGACGAGTGGCTGAACCAAAGGCACATCAACCCAGGCGCTCGGCAAATTGGGGAGTAGGAGCGTGTGACCCGTGGCCGCATTAAAGACCCCCGGCACACCCAGCCCCACGCCTTGCAGCTGCTCAGGTGGCACACCGGCCGCTTGGCACACATCCTTCACAAGTTGGATGATACGTTGCAGCACCGCAGGGGGTCCCTCGTGGGCCTCGGTTGGCACAACGATCTGGCCGGCGAGGGTGCCCCGCTGCACGTCAACGACCGCTCCAGCGATTTTTGTCCCACCGAGATCGACGCCAATATACATAGGCTACAGCACCAACTCCCCGAACAACGCGCCGGCCTGTCGTAGCCGCGTCTGAAGCTGCTCGACCAGCAGGTGGCGTGGATCAACAGATTGCGTCACGGCCAAGGCCGCCGCGGTCCCCGCCGCCTGACCCATCGCCATGCATTGCCCCATGCTGCGCACCGAAGCATGGGCATCGTGCGTGGCCGACAAACACCGACCGGCGACCAGCAGATTCTCGACGAGCCGTGGCAAGAGCGCACGATACGGAATGTCGTAGGTTCGGCCAGGCGGGAGGTATTCCCAACGCGTGTCACTGCCCGGATGATGATCCTCAATGGGCGCACCACATTGTGCAATAGCGTCCGGAAACGAGCGAGCCTGCAGCACGTCTTCGCGGGTCAAGCGGTACTCGCCGTTAACCCGACGCGTTTCACGGATGCCGATCTGCGTGCTGAAGTTAATCAAAAAAGCTTGTTCATAGCCCGGCACGCGGTCGCGGAGGAAGCGCGTGTACTCGAACGCCTGCCGGCGACCCTCGACTTCAGCTTTGGTTAGCGCTACAGGATCGAGCGCGTCCACATCGGCGACCCGCGTCATATTCGTGGCGATCACACCGGCAAGCGGTGTACGATGGACGCTACCTTCTTCACGCGGCAGGCGATAATCACCACTCAGATTGGCCTCATGCATCAGCCGAACAAGGTCAGCGCGCTTAATCTGTTGTGCGCGAGGAACGTCGACATTGCCAAGTCGAAACGTTGTCGTCAGCGACTGGGCCGGCCCATCCTCACCTGCGGTTTGAAACGGTACACCTGCTCGGTAGCACAGATCGGCATCGCCCGAGGCATCGATAAACATGCGCCCCTGGATTAGGCCGAGGCCCTGCTTACCCGCGACAACGATGCCGGTGATGCGCTCAGCATCCATCAGTACATCAACACAGAACGTATGGAGACGCAGGCGTGCCCCGCTCTTTAGCGCCATTGCTTCCCACACGACTTCAAGGGTGGGTGGATCATAGGTCACGGCTTGGCCGGCCCCGTAACTACTTGGGCGCTCCACGATCATGCCCCGTGCGCGGAGGCGCTCGACAACCTCCCATGGCAGACCACCAACGACCCGTCGAGCATCATCACCGGGTACATAGAAACCGTAGAAGGTGTCTAACACCATCGTTGAGGTACCACCAAGAAAACCATAGCGCTCGATGAGCAATACGTCGGCACCAGTGCGAGCGGCCGCAATCGCAGCTACACAACCGGCGCAACCGGCACCGAGTATGACAACCTCAGCGGTATCGATGATGGGCAGGTCAACGCTATACATACTCATAGGAACAGCTATATATACGGAATACTGAATAAAATAGCATACTCGCAGCAGATCGTCAAGCCCTCAATTATGTCGTTGTATACGACAAAGAACATTGACAGCTCGATTCCTCCATGCTAGAGTGACTAGATATATACGAATAACTGGATAGAAAGATGCTACCCACACGTGATCGTGCCACGACGCTGATGTCGAAACAAGGCATGGTTGTGACCGAACTAGCCCGCATACTTATCTCAGCTGTGCAGGGCGGACGGCTCGCACCGGTACAGGAATATGCTGCGCGGCTTGAGGCAGGGGCAGGAACTGTACAAGCAGCCCTGGACTATCTCCAAAAACATGGAGCGGTACGACTTGAAGCACGCGGACGACTGGGGACGCATGCGACAGAACTTAGCTACCCGCTCCTATGGTCACTAGCTTTTCAGCGGCCGATTATCGGGTCTATGCCCCTACCCTACTCGCGGCGATTCGAAGGATTGGCGACCGGGCTGCGACAGCAGTTTCTAAGGGAGCCGGTCGATCTTGATCTGCGCTTTATGCGCGGGGCGGCTCAACGTATGCAAGCTCTGGCGTCACACACTAGCGACTGGGCACTCGTCTCACGGTGGGCAGCTGAAACTGCGGAGGCGCATGGCTTCGCCGTGCAGATCGTTATGTCGCTTGGTCCACGCTCCTATATGGCCGGCCATAGTCTTTTGCTGCCAAGCAGCACCGGCACACTTCAAGCCGGGATGCGCGTCGGCGTTGATATGCATTCGATGGATCACGTGTATTTAGTACGGGCGATCAGCCGGGGCAGACAGGTTGAATTGGTACCAATCGATTATAGCCAGGGGCTTGACCACCTGCTATCCGGAGCAATTGATGCGACGGTGTGGAGCGAAGAGGATATTCCGACGGATTTGACTAACCTAACCATTGTACCGCTCGATCCACAAGCCGAGCCAGCCTTAGTTCCCCTGAGCGAGGCTGTCATTGTGGTCAACAAAGGCAACCAAGCAACACAGTATGTGCTGGGAGCAGTTCTGGAACACGATGAACTGCTCCGTATCCAGCAGGACGTGCTGCAACGCAACCGTCTGCCCAACTATTGACCTACCCCTTTGTAGCTACAGCCTTCTTCGATTACGTTTACCGCTCGCCGCACCTAGTCACATGCTTTGCGGAGGACGCTTGTCGCTAGTATATGCTAGACTTGCGCTCTGGAAGATCGACCGGATTGATCGGAGCCATAGCTTAAACCAGGGAGAATACGATGCTACGCGTCATGAAGATTGAGGGACAGGACCGGCCTGTCGCGATTTGTGATTTGTGCCACGAACGCATTGCCGACGCAGCCGACGCCAGATTTTACTGGGCGACCGACGAACAAGGAGAATTGGTTGAAAAAGGCCGTATTTTATTTCTCCATCAGCGCTGTAGTAGGTCGTTTGAGAACGGCAATATCCACCTCCAGTGGTGCCAACTGCCCTTGGAGTACCTGCCCATCCTCCTCGGGGACATGCTCAACCTGGACTGGGTTGCGGCGCGCAAGCAAACTGACGATGGTGTCAAGGCATAAGGAGTACACGCAATGCGCGGACGCAGCGCGGTAGCTCTCCCGAGCCGCACATTGACATTGTTGGCTGTGCTGGCCCTCAGCCTCATTATTGTAGCCGGTTGTGCCCAGCCCTTCAGCGCAAGCGTAGACTGGAAGCCGAAGACGCCTCAATGAGCTACCCAGTGGACCAAGCAGGTGACAGCGACGAACGCCCTGCCAGAATACCCACGCCCACAGATGGTCCGCCCCGATTGGCAAAATCTTAATGGCGTGTGGCAATTTGCAGCAGCGACGGATAGTCAAGCCGTCCCGATCAACCAAAATCTGGCCGAAAGGGTGCTCGTACCTTTTCCAATTGAATCGGCACTGTCGGGCATTCAACGGCACGAGGATCGCATGTGGTACCGGCGCACGTTTACGGTACCGAACACATGGAGTGGACGCCATGTACAACTCAACTTCGGGGCCGTGGATTGGCAGGCAACTGTTTATGTTAACGGGAAGCAGGTTGGGACACACCAAGGTGGTTATGGTGCCTTCTCCTTCGATATCACGGCGCAGTTGCATGGTGGCGCAAACGAGTTGATTGTCGGTGTGTATGATCCGACCGATAGCGGTGGGCAGCCGGTCGGCAAGCAGCGCAACAAGCCGAAAGACATCTTCTATACATCGTCCTCCGGCATCTGGCAGACGGTATGGCTAGAGCCGACGCCCATGGTTCATATCACGCGCCTCGATATGACACCAGATCTCCCCGGCCAAGTGCTGCGGTTGATCGTACACGCCGAGGGAAGTGGCGGCCAAACGGTCCAGGCAACGGCACTCGACGGCGGTGTAGAGGTTGGTCACGCAACCGGCACCACCGACACGGAGCTACGAATTCCGGTAGCTCAGCCTAAGCTTTGGTCACCGGAGCAGCCATTTCTTTATGATCTGAAGGTGTCTTTGACTAACGGCGCAACCGTGGTTGATGGCGTGACGAGCTACTTTGGCATGCGTTCGATCGGTGTTGCTCGCATCGGGACAGCATTACGTCCGGTGCTCAATAATCACTTCGTATTCGAAATAGGAACGCTCGATCAAGGCTTCTGGCCGGACGGGATCTACACCGCACCGACGGACGAGGCGCTGCGCTTCGACATCCAGAAGACGAAAGATCTGGGTTTTAACCTGATCCGCAAGCACACGAAAGTCGAACCACAACGCTGGTACTACTGGGCCGACAAGCTCGGCTTGCTGGTCTGGCAGGATATGCCCGCGATGAAACTCGAAGCTCCCGCGCCCACCGCGAAGCAGGAGTTCGAGGCGGAGCTACGCGAGATGATCGACGAACACCGTAGCGCGCCCTCGATCATTATGTGGGTACCGTTCAACGAGGGCTGGGGCGAGTATGATCCGCGGCGCATCGCAGACCAGATTAAGCAGTGGGATCCGAGCCGGCTCGTTGATAACAATAGTGGAGTCAACTGTTGCGGTTCGACGGATGGTGGTAACGGCGATGTTGTCGACTGGCATGTCTATGTTGGGCCGGAGACGCCCCTGCCTTCGGTGGTACGCGCATCCGTGCTGGGCGAGTTCGGCGGGCTTGGCCTGCAGGTCGCGGGCCACGTCTGGCAGCCCGGCGTACATTTTAGCTACCACGACGAGCCTGACGCGGTGGCAGACTCCCAGCACTACGTTCAGTTGATCACGACGGTTGAGTCGCTGATGTCGGGGCTGGGGCTCAACGCCGCCGTCTACACACAAATCACGGATGTCGAGACAGAATTAAATGGCTTGTACACCTACGATCGCGCTGTACTGAAGCCGGATGCAAATGCGGTCAGAACAGCCAATCAGCAGCTGATCGACGCATCAAAAAAATTGAACCCATAGTGCACTCAGGAGTGATAGAAGCTTCAATTCATAAAGCCTTTACGGCTATATGCTGTGGCTGCGATGCGATCTTGAGCGGGTTACGAAGGGGTCGACCGAACAAAGGCACGTCGATCTCAAAGACGTCGCCGTCGGCCGGCTTAAAGCCGTCACCAAAGCTGACACCATTAGCGCCAAAGAAATGGACGTGGACATCGCCGGGGCGGCGGAATAAATCGTATTTAAAGTGATGGTGTTCTAGGTTCGCGATGGCGTGGCACATGTTGGCCTCACCACTTTCGAACGACGTATACCAGACCGGCGCACCGGCACGTAGAATGCGAACGGAGCCATTGACCGACTCGGGGAGGTCGCCAAGGAGGAGTTCTGGCCCGAATGAACACTCGCGGAGCTTCGAGTGGGCCAGATAGAGGTAATTCTTGCGCTCCAAGACGTGGTCGGCGAACTCGTTGCCGATGGCAAAGCCAACGCGCCAGGGCGTCCCATCGTCGGCAATGACGTACAGTCCCGCAATCTCCGCCTCTTCACCACCGTCATCGGCAAAGGCGGGCTGGATTAGCGGGTGTTCGGGTGCGACAATGCACCGTCCATCGCCCTTATAGGCCCACTCGGGCAGCGCACCAATTTCGCCGACGGCTGGTTTACCACCGGCGAGGCCGATTTGGAACATACGGGCCGTGTCAGTCGTGGATGCCGTGAGCTGAGCATGCATCTGGTCCCGGGATGTGGCACTACCCAAATGAGTAATACCCGTTAGTGAGACGGTACAGCGTGCCGGATCGGGATGATCAAGCGGGGCTAGCAGCCGTTGCTCGGCGATGAGCCGGTCGTAGTCGGCATCCTCGCTCGACAAGTGTGCTTGGACAAAGGACGTCAGCGGAGCGCCCGCGCGGATGGCCGCCAGGGCCAGATCATAAACACATACATAGCCATCGATCAACCGTAGGCTGTGAGTATCTTCGCTGGCGACCGCGACCCGCCGACTGCCAGCGTCATCCAAAAACTGAATAAGCCTCGGCATGGTGCTGCTCCTTTATACGTCCGGTGCTTCATCGATGCTGGTGTTCTGACGGGCCTGCCGGCGCTGCCAGTTTTCTTCGAACAGATCAAAGAAGATTTGTTCGCGGGGATGG
>JBBRHB010000237.1:0-7299 GCA_038223355.1 Chloroflexales bacterium | reverse complement strand
CCGCGTCCAGCTCCGCTCGTGGTCGCCGACCGATCAGGATTAGCCGCTTGCCCTGTTGCTGGTACTCCTGCGCGAGGGCGCGACCAATACCATCGGTCGCGCCCGTGATCAAGATCGCACCGGGAGCATGGCTCAATGGCGTACCTGTGCATGCCCAGCATTTTGGAGACGGCGTTGGACCCCCAATGCTGAAGCCGAGTAGCGCATCTTCTCCCGCAGGAAGGCCTTCACCAACTCGCCGTTCGATCGCTGGCCGAAGAAATGCGCCTGGTAGGCACCACTGCCCATGAAGCCTGTATCACGGTTGAGCAGACTGAGACGCAGCTTGTTGGCGGGCAGATGGTTCTTGCCGTTGAGGATCTCTTGGAAGGCACGTGGTACCCAATCAACTGACGCAAAGAGCGCTTTGATCGCTGCGACAGCACGGTCGACAGCTACTTCGTCCGCAGGATCGGTCTGCTCAATAATCTGGTCGATCACATTTGTCACCTGATCGAACTGCGCAAAGCCGCCGCCAACTAAGCGCAAGCCGCGAATGCGCTCGAAATAGTCCGCGCGGCTAGTCGCCTGAACGCGTGCACTAGTGAGCTTCACGTACTCCAGATATGCTCCTAGCATCCAGACCACCGAGTAAACCGACCACAGCTTATAGTTAGAGAAGGACTTATAGGCATTCGCAACCAGCCGGTCGTTGGAGCGGACGAAGGATAAGGTCATTTGATCAAGCGGCTCAAAGCGTTGCGGCGAATAATCACCGGCGCTCTGTGCTTCGATTAGCGCATTTGCGACAAGTGCCACACTCATAAAGGTCGTATACAGACCTTTCGAAAAGAGGGGGTCAATAAAGCCAGCTGCATGGCCCAGCAAACAAAAGCGCTCGCCAAAGAGGTGGGTTGATGAATACTGCAAGCGCTCCGTGCGCGTCCAGCCCCGCACTGCCTTGGCCTCCCGAAACTGCGCCTGCATGCTGGGATACTGGTCAATAAAGGCGTAAAACTCTTCCTCCGGCCTGAGATCTGGCCGTGCAGGATGAATACGCGGATCGACCTGCAAGCCGACGCTACACAGCGGATTTGTTGACCGTGGATGGTTATTAAAGGGAATAACCCACAGCCAACCCCCATCAAAGACATGGTGCAACGTGCCCTGTGAAAGCGGGAATGGGATACCATACTCCTGCCGGGGCGCGCCGACATCATTGTAGCAAGGCACGTCCACCATGTGCGTAAAGATCGCCCGCGAATGCGCCTGCAAATTCGTGTCCCGCAGTCCGAACTTTTCGGCCAGGATCGAACGAAAGCCCCCCGCATCTACGACATACTGCGCATGGTACTGGTGACCTTGATCAGTGATCACTTCAACACCATCCGGGCCAGTCTGGACATCACGGATGCGGGTGTTTTGCAGAACCGTCGCGCCATACGAGATGGCGACGGCCGTTAGGAAGTAGTCGCTGTCCTGCCGGTACAGGTGAAGTTCGTGACCATGCGGCTGTTTCGGGATCACCGCTTGTAGCGACTGGGACACCTGCTGCTCCTCACCCGGACGATGGTAGAGAAAGCTGAAATGCCGTTTGACGCCATGCGACGTGCCGATATGCGAGAAATAATTCTCCGAGCTGAAGTATGCCAGCTCCGGCACGTCATAAAACTCGGCCATCGCTCGCAACACCTCAGAAGTTTCGAGAATCATCGACTCACCGACCGCAAACTTGGGATGCGTACCGCCCTCGAAGACAATGACGCGCAGCCCCTGACGCGCCAGAATCGCCCCGAGCGTCGACCCTCCGATACCGGAGCCAATAATGGCTATGTCGTACGTGCCCTGCGCGCTGTCCATTGTCTCAAACTCGTGTGGAAGTACGTGTCTATGTGAGAATACCACGAAACGCTAGGTGCGCGGCACGGCCACGACAACCTCCGAACTTATCCCAAGCCGCGCTATAACCGCAGCATGTTGAAGCACCCAGCCGTCATGGAGAAAATCGCGGAGCACGATCGGGCGACAGCCGCCGAGCCGGGCCGGGTTCCGGGCATAGATTTGCGACCAACCCCACGAGACGAGGCGCGTCGGCAACGTTCGCCCATAGGTCAGGCTGACCAAACATAGCTTTCCATTAGGATGCAGCAGCCGTCGCGCCTCCACCAGCAGCGCCTCACTATCTTCCGTTGATAAGAGATCGAGTACATAGGCCGACACAAAGCGGTCAATGCTGCCGTCCTTAGCGGGTAGCTGTGGAACGCCGCTCGTCTGCGCCACCACTGCACGATTGCCCCACGGCGCGAGACGGGCATTGGCCAGCCGAGCCATCGTTGAGCTCAGATCAAGACCGTAGTAGGTGGCGTCCATAGGCAGATGTTGCCCAAGCAACTCTGCCGCCAGCCGGCCCGTCCCACAACCGAATTCAAAGACCGCCTTGGCTCGGCTGAAATCAGCGTGCTGGATCAACTCCGCGATTGGCGCATCTTCGTAGTACGCTTGCCGATCCTGGCGAGCCCCAAAACGATCATAAATCGCTTTGATTTCGGCGTGGTTTAACATTGGATGTATCATACCCTCAACACCTTCCCGGGAGACGTTGTTAAATGTTCGATAAAGCGCTGCGTATACCCAAGGAAAAGGTTCTCGCACCCATTGCTACGCACGTTTTGCCGCGCATCCATCCCACTACAATCACGTTGACTGCATGTGGCTTTGGCCTCGCTGCTAGCGGTGCAGTGTGGCAACGAGCCTTCGGGCTAGGCGTAGGCTTATGGCTCGTTAATCGTGTGCTCGATGGACTAGATGGTACCGTCGCTCGCCTCAGTGGCAAACAGAGTGACCTCGGTGGCTACCTCGATGTCGTGCTCGACCACGTGATCTACGCTGCGCTACCCGTTGCGCTCGTCCTCGCGCAACCTTCGGGTGCAGCGTGGCTGGGCTTAACCGTGTTGTTGAGCAGCTTTTATATCAACGGTGCCTCCTGGATGTTTTTAGCGGCGCTCCTCGAAAAACGGCGGGCGGGTGCGAGCGCGGGGGGCGAACTAACCACCATCACCATGCCCGGCGGCTTGATCGAAGGAACGGAAACCGTCCTTTTTTATACACTCTTTCTTGTGTTTCCTGGGGCAACCGTCCTGCTCTTCAGACTCATGGCCGTGCTCGTCTCCGCTACCATTGTTCAGCGCTTGATATGGGCGATCCGTCACCTACATTAAGCTGCCACCCCTTATACCAGCACCTCGAAGAGATGTTCCGGTGGAAACTGCACATAAACCGGTGTGCCAACCGGCTGGTGTGGCACAGCTTGATACGCTTTAATCCGCACGTCGTCCGCGCCAATTGCCACGCGGTAGAGGGTGAACTCGCCATTATAGACCACATCCTGCAGCGCACCGGGCACGGCATTTGGTGCCGACGCGTCAAGCAAGCGTAGGTGCTCGGGTCGGATCGCGAAGGTCGCCGCATGTGGCCGTTCCCCATCACCTGCTACCTGCAACGCCCCCCACGGTGCAAGCAGCTGTGCTCCTTCGACCTGCCCAGTTACAAACGTTGAAATACCCATGAACCGTGCCGCAGCTTGCGTCGGCGGTCGCTGAAACAACGCTTCAGGCCGATCGATTGCTTCGATCATGCCATCTAGGAGGAGCGCCGTTCGATCCGACATCGCAATCGCCTCTTGGAGATCATGGGTTACCAATAACGTCGTGATGTCGAGTTCGCGCTGAACACGTCGTATCGTTTCCTGGAGGGTATGGCGGATCGCGGTATCGAGGCTGCTGAGGGGCTCGTCTAGCAGCAACACCCGCGGCTCGACAACCAGCGCGCGCGCTAGGGCGACGCGCTGCTGTTGACCGCCCGACAGCTGGCCAGGAAATTTGCGTTCGATGCCGGGAAGCTCAACCAATTCGAGCATGCGTCCGACCTCGGATCGCATCTGCTGCTTGCTTGCGCCCCGCAGCTTGAGACCAAAGCCGATATTGTCGGCGACGTTCAAGAACGGAAACAGGTACGCCTTCTGGAACATTAGTACCGCGCCGCGTTGGTGGGGCGGCACATGCAGCAGGCTTTGCTCACCTAAGCGCACATCACCACTATCCGGCTGCTCAATGCCCGTGATGATCTTTAAGACTGTGGATTTGCCACTGCCCGAGGGACCCAACAATGCGACCAACTCTCCCGAATGGACATCGAGCGATAGACCCGCCAATACGGGCGTGGGCTGCGTAGGGAAGGATTTATGCAGACGATCGAGCACAACGCGCGTCATAGCGTGATGCCACTTTGCCCATGCACCCGATCCGTTGCGAGATAGCGCGACGTCGCAATCAAAATCACGACCACTGGAGCGACGAAGATCAACGACAGCACAGCAGTCGCCTGGGGATTGCCGCCGGAGACCGTTGAGAAGAGCAAGATTGGCAGGGTGATCACCTGCCCGCCACCGATCAAAAAGGTCAGCAGATATTGGCTCCATGAGATCAAGAAAGCAAACAAGGTCGCGACGACGATGCCAGGAAAGATCAAAGGCAGCGTAACGGTCCAGAAGACCTGGACCCGGCTGGCACCCAATACCAGCGCTTGATACTCGTAGTGTGGATCATAGCGGGCGAAGACGCTCGACAGGGTAAAGACGACATAGGGCAGCACCGGGACGAGATGGACAAGCGCGACGCCGAGGACCGTGCCTGCTAGCCCCGTCCGTAGAAAAAGAATATTAAGGCCGATGCCGGTCGCCACCGGCGGGACGACCGTCGGCACGAAAAGCAGCATATACACGACACTCTTGCCCCGAAAAGGACGCATACCCAGGGTGCGTGCCGCTGGATAGCCCACGAGGAGCGACAAGCAACTCACGACCGTACCGATTTCGAGACTGAGGATCAGCGCCTGCCGGGTACGGGCATCAGTGAGCTGGCGCAGGAAGGTTGTCGCGCTCCAATATGATGGGATGAGTTGCGGGTAAAAATAGCGCGTCGAGAAGCCATACAAACCGAAGATGACCACTGGCGCAAACAGCAGGAGCCCAGCCAGCACCAGGAATATGTTCCACACGAACTGGCGTATCACGACGCCCCCCAGTTACTTACGACGCGACCGAGCAGCGCGACGACCAGGACGACCAGTGCCATGATTACACTAATCGCCATGCCTTCGGCGCGACTATGCAGATCGGGATTCGAAAAGAACTCGAGCGCCAGCACCGAGAGCATGCGCGGGAATTGGACCCCCAGCACCGCTGGCACCTCGTACGCACCAAAGACATATGCAAAAACGAGCAGTGCGCCTGCACTAAGGCCAGGCAACACCAACGGCAGCGTCACATAGCGCAAGCGCTGCCAACGCGTCGCACCTAAATTTTGGGCTACCACGCCAAAGGCGTCGGGCTGTGAGCGTAGGATCGAAAGCAGGATCAGCACTAAGAACGGCGTTTCCTTCGTGATGTAATCAAGAATAATACCGATGCCATAGCGATCGCGAACCAGCACCGGAAAGTCAGCCGGCATGCCGATCAGATGGAGAGCGGTCGCAACCCGCGCCAGCAGCCCGCTCTGCGCGAGCAGCAGACTCAGCCCAATGGCCCAGACCAGATGCGGAAACGACAGGTTGATATTTAAGATCATCAGGCCACGCGTCGCACCGCGCAGCCGGTCACCATACAGCATCACGACCAGCAGTGCTCCCGCCCCAGCCAGGAGCGTCGCGGCACAACAAACCCACAACGAAAAACCGAAGCTGATCCAAAAATCATGGGCCACATTGGCACCGCCGAGGATGTTGCGGTACGCACTTAATGTCAGGGCTGTCTGACCGAGAAATGGTAGGTAGCCCAGGCTTTGTGCGACGCCATAGAGGACACTCGTGCCAAACAGCACTGCGATCAAGCCGAGTGCTGGCGCGAGTGTGAGCGGGACGACGAGGCGCTGCCACCAAATGTAGCGGCGGGCGTGCGCCATCGTCGCGACACTCCTCATTTGGCCTGCAATACCTTCTTTTGCCATTCTTGCTCAACGAGATTCTGATATTGCTGGGGCATATCGCTGACCAGGACTTTCGCCAGCTGAGTGGCGTTGGTCGCCGACGGGCCAAGCTTGCTGGCGGCATCCTGCAACGCCTTGGTCTGATTGGCGTCCGTCACTTTCGTCACATCAATACCATAGCCCAGACCAAAGCCATTATCGGGCAAAATCTGCGCAGCCTGCAGATCGGGCTCCAGGATCAGGTTGGCGAGCACCAGCGCTGCTGCTTTGTTTGGCGCATTGGATGGGATGCCCAGGTAGTTGAAATCACCAATCATGTTTTTATCGAAGACGAAGGCACGTGCAGTCGGGGGCACTTTGCCATCCTTGATCAACGGCCCGGCCCCGGCAATCGCTTGCGTGCTACTGAAATCGATCTCGTTGTTGGCAAAGAGGCTATGTAGCTCGTTCTCGTCCTTGGCATACGTCGCACCCTGACGCCATAAACACGGCTTCAGGTCGTTGAAGAATTGCCACAGCTTGGGCGACCATTGATCCCACAGCGCTTGGTTGAATGTGCCCGACCATTGCTCTGGACCGCCGCTGAGTTCGTACAGTGCCTGCTTAACAAAGCGTGTACCTTGAAAGGCCCCCGGACCCGGCGCGATATAGGTCACACGGCCTTTATGGTTGCAGGCATAGTCTTTGAGCGCCGCATACGAGCGCGGCAGTTCCGCCGCTTTCGTCCGCGCGGAATCATAGATAAACTGGAGCTCAGCCGATGACCACGGACTTTCCATGGCCGCAATTGGGGTGCCGAAATCAAGGTTCAGCGCCTTGTTATCGTAGTTGACAAGCTTGCTGTTAGGCAGCTTCTGATTCCAACCATCATAGAGCATGTTGGCTTGCTTGAGCGAGGCGAAGTTCTCCCCATTGATCCAGATGACATCGACCGCACCCGGATTTTTGCCCGCCTGCTTCTCACTCAGCACCTGGTTGACGGCGTCGACGGTATCAGCAACTGGCACCCGGTTGAGCGTCACACCGTATTGGTCTTTGAGCACCTTGCCATAGAAGGTATCAACGAAGTGGTTGATGCTGTCAGCACCGCCATACATATACCAGTTGACGGTCTTGCCTTTGGCCGCGGCAAGGACGCTGGCCCAGTTGTTGAGATCAAAGTTTTCGGTGCGGGCCGAGGTGCTAGCTGCCTGGGTCGTAGCTGCCGATGTGCTGGCCTGAGCGGTTGCTACAGCGACCGTCACGACAGCCATGGCGGGGTTGGTTTCTGTTTGGGCTGGAGACGGCGCGGATGTAATTGCAGTTATCCCTGCCGTAGCAGGTGCCGCCGTTGGTGCCG
>JBBRHB010000236.1:0-7323 GCA_038223355.1 Chloroflexales bacterium | reverse complement strand
TGTGCGCCAGCTTCACACCAACCGCCGGCTCTCTGTGCACCGTCCTGTGCGCTACTCGTCCCATTCACAGTCGATAGTATCTCGATTGCGAACGAGTATAGCACGCGCAGAAGGGAGCGTCAACGCCGAATCAAGCACCGGCTATTATCCGGTTGCTGGTATAGTGTAAATAGCCCCCGCAAAGCGACGCTTCATAACGTACCGATCATCATTCATTAGTATTGTATGGGGAGAGATCAATGGCGAAATCAACGCATGCACAAACGGGCGATGATGGGCCCGACGCAGGAGCCGGTGAGCGACGCGTAGAGGCAAACGGCCTGACATTTCGTGTCGTTGATCGTGGTAGCGGTCCGGTTGTCCTGCTGCTACACGGTTGGCCCGACTCATCTTACCTTTGGCGATACCAAATCCCAGCTCTGGTCGATGCCGGCTTCCGCGTCATCGCCCCCGATCTGCGTGGCTTCGGACAATCCGACCGGCCTGTCGAAGTTGAGGCGTATAGCCTCCGCAATGTTATCGGTGACATCAAGGGCATCTTGGCTGCGCTTGGGGTCGAGCGTATGAACCTCGTCGGCCACGACTGGGGTGCTGCCGTCGCCTGGCAGTTCGCAATGGCCTTTCCCGAGCAGGTTGAGCGCTTGGTGGCACTATCCGTCGGGTATCCTGGCGCTGCCCGTCATGACGGCCTCGCCCAATGGCAAAAGCGCTGGTATATGCTGTGGTTCTTGTTCCCCGGCGTTGCTGAAACAGCGCTGCCGCGTAACGACTGGGCGCTGTTTCGCGAGTTCTTGCAGTCCGGGCAGGGCGATCTTGATCACTATATTCAGGATCTCTCGCGACCGGGTGCCTTAATTGCCAGCTTAAACTGGTACCGCGCGAATATCAAACCCGCGAGTATTGGGGCATCTGGACCGGTGTCATTTACCCCCATCCGCTGCCCAACGATGGGCATCTGGAGCAGCAACGATTTCGCGTTGTCAGAGAGCCAGATGCAGCACTCGGGTGAGCATATAGAAGGACCGTGGCGCTACGAGCGCATTGAAGGGATTGGACACTGGATCCCCGTCGCGGCCCCCGGGCAACTAAATAGTTTACTGCTCGACTTTTTAGGCAAGGTCTGATAAACGTTTCGACCTTAGCAGGAAGCCTCGTCTTACGCCGACGAATCCCAGCGCTGGGGAAGGCGGAAGCTGTATCTGACGTCTGTCGCCAAGCTGGAGATAAACTCCCACTGCCTATCAACGAGTTCGCTGTACGGCTTCCTAAAGGCATCCTGGGCTTGGTTGCCAAGCCGGGGCATAATTGCGACCCGCAGTGGCGCTGAGGCATTATGGATATCATCAGGATACAGCCTCGCGTATTCCTGGTAGGTCGCAATATGCCAGTCGATGTCGGGAGCCGACTGTCGCAGGGCCATCAGTAGATCCGCACCAAGGGTGTTATAGTCTTGGATGGCAGCCTCATCTTGTAGTTGCATAGCAGTCCTCGCTAGTGCTTAATGACCGGGCGCTCGGGCTGCGCCCGGCGAATTGGAGGAACACAATGATACTAGTAACCGGAGCCACCGGCAAAACGGGCGGCGCAACACTGCAGGCACTTATCAAGCTCGGTGCTCCCGTACGAGCACTCGTGCGCGACCCAAGCAAATTTAAGGCACCTGATGGTGTCGAGGTCGCGGTTGGGCATTTTGAGGATGCCGCATCCCTGGACGCAGCGCTCAAAGGGGTGGAGCACGCTTTTCTCGTTGGGGCATCAACACAACATCAGGTGGAGCAAGAGTCGGCCTTTATTGCGGCCGCGACACGCGCGGGACTCAGCCATCTTGTACGCCTGTCGGTCATCGGCGCAGATCAGCCGGGCATTGAGGCGATGCGCTTCGGAGCACACCACCAGATGCTTGAGCGCGTCGTGCGAGAGTCGGCCCTCCCGTGGACCTTTCTACGTCCGACTGGCTTCATGCAGAATTACTTAGGCTCGGCGCCGTCGATCGCACAGCAGGGCGCGTTTTACTCAAGCCACTCCCCCGCTGCAAAGGTATCCCACATCGACGCGGTGGATATCGGCGCAGTGGCTGCCAAGGTGCTGACCGAGCCAGGGCATGCGGGTCAGGCTTACACCCTCACCGGGCCGGAACCGCTCAGCGACGACGATATTGCAGCGCGTTTCTCCACCGTGCTCGGCCGTGACATTAAGCATATCCAGTTGCCGATGGCCGCGGTCCGCGAATCAATGTTGGGTAGTGGTGTACCTGAATGGAACATTGACGGCTTGGCCGAACTCTGGGCGTTCTACGAGACCGGAGCGGCAGCGGGAGTATCACCAGATGTCGAGCGGCTGCTCGGACGACCGGCTCGCAGCTTCGATGATTTTGTGCGCGATCACCAGTCAGTGTTCGGCGGCTAGAACGTCATGCGGTGACAGTGGGCGCTGCTGAGCCACTGCTACGTAGCCTTCTTTCGCCCCTGGCTACATCAGGGCCCTGACTGAAGTAGTGGCAACTCTACTCGATAGGACGGATACATCAGATAGACAGTACCGCCCGAGTTCTGCAGCCATAATGGCTCAAGTTCGCTCCGCAGATATGTTCTTTGAACTACGGCGTCGGTTGCGGCCGCCGGATCATTGACAATCGGATTGCCGTTGGCGTCGAAGCCAACGATCACCGCCAGATGACCGGTGCTGCTTGGGATCGGAGCGCCGGTTAGCTGGCCTTTTTGCCAGGCGAAGCTAAAGACGACCGGCACCCCGGTTGCTATCCAGGGCTCGACCTGCGCCAGGCTGCTAAAGCGCACAACATTGCTTTCTAGACCGTGGGTTGCGGCATAGGCGGTGTTGAACGGCCAGTTGCCGTTCCCATCGTAGAGCCAGTCAAACGTTCCGGTAACCGCAGCCTGGACACGCTCGGCACACGTGCTCGTATCGTTGGCCCAATAGCCCACCACCATTGATGTTGACGTTGGACTGCACCAATTCTCACCACCATTGGGATAGACCATCTGAGAGCATTGCGGTACATCCAGCAAGTGATTCCAATACGCGGAGTTTCCGGTGCTCATGGTCGCGTTCTGTGGTGGCGTGGTCGACACTGTGAGGCCGGCATTGCGCACGGTGGGCAGCGCAACACCATCCGCACTAAACAGCCGCAGCTTAAGTTGCCACGCCGTTGCACCGGCGTTCAGAACCAGTGTATCAACATAAACGCTGCCATCCGCGTCGCCTTGCTGGTCAACGGAATGGCGCTGGATGGTGGAGCTATCGGCTGCCCAGACGCCCATGTTATACCATTTTGTCCAGCGTCCAGCGACCTGCGCCCGCAGTTGCGTTTCGATCCAGGTACCCGTGGGCGTGGCAGCATTCCAAGAGGCAATCGCTTCCAGATACGAGAAGTTCGTGGGGCTGGCAGGACTTGTCGCCTCGCCAACGATGAAGCTGCCGCCGTTGTAGAAGTTGTGTCCATGATAGCCATTGGGCGGATACGGGTCTGTTCCCGGAGAGGCCGTTGCAGGCGAGAGCTGTAATTCGCCGGTATTGTCCAGCACAACGCCGTTGGATTCCCAGCCCGCAAAGGCACCGTCAACGGCACGATAGCGACTGAAGGCTGTGCTATACGCCGCTGGCTCGACATGAGCGGGCTGCACGCCGAGGAAACATAACAATAAGGCCGTGATAAAGGCCAAGCGTCGTCCAGAGCGCATCGTGATCCTCCTTAGCGGGAGCGTCACCTGTTCATGGGGGGGTTACACCGGCTTGAGTATAGCATGTGCGACTCCGATGCGTACATCAGCACCATCTGACCACCTTTGATGCCTTGGCAGTTTGTCGCGGCCGCGCTCCGCAGAAGGTGTTTGAACGGCTGGCAAGGATAATGGTGGTATACTCAGGGCGAAAGAGTCGTCTATGCCGCTTGTAACCTAGCAAGCTTTCAATCCTCCCCGACTCGATGCTCTCATTCGAAAAGGTGGTGCGCGTATGCCAATACAACTACGTGGTTTTATTTCTCTTCTGCTTTTTTTAACATGGTCACTGCCAGGCTTTAGCTTATCGCCGGCTGTCCACAGTCAAACCTCTCCCAGTTCCAAGCAATCCGCAACTGTGCCACTTGCCGCGCCGGTGGGCACACGCCAAAATTGGCCGTGTCCCGGCTGCATCACGAATATTCCCAGCACCTACCAACCCGGCAAGCCCATTTCCATCCTCGTAGCGCTGCACGGGGATGAAGGGAATCCCAGCAGTATTTTCAGCACGTGGGTTCCGGCTACCACCCGGAAAAATATGATACTCTTTACACCAAAATGCCCCACAGTGCTCGGTTGTCGGCTGCCAAATGGGAATGGTACGTTCACCAATAGTTGGTGGGGATGGTACCAGTCGGGCAAGTATGTTGACGCATGGCTTGGGAATCAGGTCAATCTGATTCAAGCCCAGTATTCGATTGATACAACGCATGAATTTCTGGCAGGTTGGTCTGGTGGCGCAGATTTTCTTGGCTATTATGCGCTCGCGCATGCATCAAGATTCTCCAGGGCCAATTTTACTGCCGGTGGCACTCCGTACTATCAATCATGCCCATCGACAAAGATAGCCGCCTATTTCCTGATGGGCTCAAACGATTTCCGTTATTTATCAGGACAGCCTACCCAAGTAAAACAGGTATTAGACAGATGCGGAAGTCTAACAAACTTAGTCGTCCTTCCAGGAGCTGACCACCAAGCTACAATGAACGCTCTGACCACTCAAGGGTATTCGGATATCATTCTGTGTTGGTTTTTGAATCCTTCCGGTCAAACATGCTAGCCACGCGAACACCAATTATTCTCCTCGCAACATTAGGCTGCCCGTAGGAGCCCTAGCCACGTGATCCTGGTCTACGCAAATCTATGGGCAACGGCGTATTCATGTCTAAGCAGCATGGTGATCAGAGATGTAGTGAGCGAACGCACGTCTGTGCATCTCTGATCACCGGCCACTTAGGCCCACGTGGTGATGATCTCATCGGTGACCCACCGTGCAACGTTGGCCGGGTAGGGCGCTGGAAGTCCTAAGACGATGTGCTGGAAGCCGGCGTCAATCGCTTTGCCGATCGCCTCCCGCGTGGTACTGGGCTGGTGGTAGGCGAGCGGCAGGAAGATCGAGCGGGTGACCGAGGCGGGGTCGCGACCGATCTCCGCGCAGAAGCGGTCCAGCAGTGCGCTGCGGCGGACGGCGTCGTCGATGTCGCCGCCGGGGATGTTCCACAGGTCGGCGTGCTCGGCGACCACGCGCAACGTCGCGGCAGACCGTCCGCCGATAACGATCGGCGGATAGGGGCGCTGGACGGGTTTGGGGTTGCAGAACGCTCCGGTGAGGTGAATATAGGTGCCGTCGAAGTCGAACGGTTCAGCCTCGGTCCACAACCGCCGGATAACCATGCATGCTTCGGCGAGGCTCCCTACTGCGTAGGCAGCGTCGTGGAAGGGCAGGCCATGTGCTTCGTACTCGCGCCGGGCCAAAGGGTAACTGGGTCGTGAGCCTGCGCCGATGCCGAACTCGAGCCGCCCGCCGGAGACGACGTCGACCGTCGCAGCGATCTTCGCCAGCATCGCGGGCGGTCGGAAGCGGTTGCTGGTCACGAGCAGGCCGAGGCGTAGTCGTTCGGTTTGTGCGGCGAGGGCCGAGAGCAGGGTCCAGCCTTCGTAGATCGGTCCGTTCGGGTCGCCGCCGATCGGCAAAAGATGGTCGAACAGCCAGGCATGCTCGATCTCCGGGATCGTGTCTGCCTCTTGCCAGACCCGCAGAACGTCGTGGTAGCCGACGTTCTGCGGGGACGTCATGATCCCGAAACGAGGCCGGGTTGTGTGCGACATACGGTCCTGCATGATCGTATTCCTCCATTGTTGGTGAAGCATGCTTGCCATGCGTGGCTTTGGCTGGCGATGGCCTGCTCTGATAGAATAAGCAAACGGAACGGCGCTCCAGTAACTATACGGAGCATCGTTCCGTTTGTCAAGCGGGAGACCAAGCGCAGCATTGGCTGATTATGAAGAATGGTGACCACACTATCGGGTTGTTCCAAAGCATGTTCGAGAAGAACATCCTCACCTTCAACCCGGGCTGGGATAGCGATGCCCGGCGACTTGGGGAATTCACGGACATTCGGAGTTGCAGCGCCGGCTCAAGGAGCGTGGCGTCGAGGTGATGCCAGAAGCAGACGAAAGCTCAACCGGGCCGACTAGCTTTATGATTGTTGACCCGGATGGGAACACGATTCTGGTCGATCAACACGTCTAGGTAACGTGGCAGACGGACTATCGCGAATAGGAATTTCAACCTTCGCTGCAGGCTTTTACTGCCCAACGCGCCGACCTGTTGGCTATGTTGAAGCCGTCGGTACCAGAGGCCTAGTCCCGTAAGGCGACGGTGACAAACAACATTGTATCGAGATTAGAGCCGTATACTTGATCTATGGCTACACTAATTCTCGCTACGAAACTCTATATTCCTCCAACTCGGCCGAACGTGGTCCTCCGTTCTCACCTGATCGAGCGGCTGAACGCGGGTCTGCACCGCAAGCTGACCCTTATCTCGGCCCCCGCCGGCTTTGGGAAAACCACGCTCCTCAGCGCATGGGTCACCGGCTTCGGGTGGCAGGTCGCCTGGCTGTCGCTGGACGAAAGTGACAGCGATCCGACGCGCTTTCTGACCTACCTCGTGGCTGCGTTGCAGACGATTACGCCGACGCTTGGCGCAGAGGTGCTGCGTGTGCTCCAATTCCCTCAGCCGCCAATCGACTTCATTCTGACTGCCCTGCTCAATGACATCACGATCCTCCCGAACAACGTTGTCCTCGTCCTCGACGACTACCACCTGATTGATGCCAGAGCAGTTGACGATGCCCTCACCTTTCTGCTCGAGCACCTGCCACCGCAGCTGCACCTAGTGATTGCCACCCGTGAAGATCCCCAGCTCCCTCTGGCCCGGTTGCGCGTCCGCGGTCAGATGACCGAGCTACGCGCTGCCGACTTGCGCTTTACCGCATCCGAAGCCGCCGAATTTCTCCACCAGGTGATGGGCCTCAACCTCGCGGCGGCAGACATCGCCGCATTGGAAGACCGCACCGAAGGCTGGATTGCCGGCCTGCAATTAGCCGCGCTTTCCCTGCAAGGCCACCAGGATATTCCGGGGTTCATCCAGGCATTCGCGGGAGACAACCGCTACATCGTGGACTATCTGGTCGAAGAGGTCCTGCAGCGCCAGCCCGAAGCAGTCCGCAGCTTCTTACTCCAGACCGCCATTCTTGACCGCTTGAATGGTCCGCTGTGCGATGCCGTCACCGGCCAGGGA
>JBBRHB010000235.1:0-7328 GCA_038223355.1 Chloroflexales bacterium | reverse complement strand
CCTCCTTCGTGGCCTGGACAACGACGCCCTGGACGCTGCCCTCGAACGCGGGATTGGCCGTCAAGCCCACCGCTAAATATGTACTGGCCGAGCATGATGGCGAACGGGTCGTGCTGGCCGAGGCGCTAGCACCGGCTGTGTTGGGCGAAGGATATACGTCCCTGGCGACCCTGACGGGTAGTCAACTCGTTGGCCTGCGCTACGAGAATCTTTTCAAAGGTGTGGGCGGCGTGGGCGATAGCGTCGATTGGGAGACGGCTTGGCGTGTGGTCGCCGACGATTTCGTCTCGCTCGAAGATGGCACCGGTATCGTCCATCTCTCGCCGGCGTATGGCGACCTTGAGGTTGGGCGCAAATACGGCCTGCCGACGCTTTTCTCGGTCGGGCTAGATGGCAACATCCTGCATGATTTCGATGACCTGGGTTTTGGTGGTATGTTCTTCAAAAAAGCCGATCCCAAGATCACGGCCAACCTACAGGAGCGTGGTCTGCTGTTCCGCAGTGGCCGCGTTAAGCACTCGTATCCGTTCTGCTGGCGCTGCGACACGCCGCTGCTGTATTTTGCCAAGCGCTCGTGGTATATCCGCACGACCGAGATGAAAGATGAACTGGTCGTCAATAATCAAAAGATCAACTGGGTACCCGAGCACATCAAGAATGGTCGCTTCGGTAACTGGCTCGAAAATAATATCGACTGGGCCGTAAGCCGCGAGCGCTATTGGGGCACGCCCTTGCCAATCTGGACCTGTGAGCATTGCGGCGAGGTCGAGGTCCTTGGCTCCGTCCAGGAGCTGAGCGAGCACGCAGGCGAGGATCTGAGCCAACTCGATCTGCACCGGCCTTTTGTCGATGCGCCCAGTTGGACTTGCCGGGCCTGTGGCAGTGGCACCATGCAACGCGTCCCCGATGTCGCGGATGCCTGGTTCGACTCGGGCGCGATGCCGGTGGCACAGTGGCATTATCCCTTCGAGAACCAGAAGATGTTCCAACTGGCCGGCCAAGCCGATTTCATCTCCGAGGCGATCGACCAGACGCGCGGCTGGTTCTACACGCTGCACGCGCTCGCCACGTTGCTCTTCGACCGGCCTGCGTTCAAGAATGTGATCTGCCTTGGTCATATCCTCGACGTCAAGGGCGAAAAAATGTCGAAGTCGCGCGGCAATGGGGTCGACCCGTGGGCACTCATCAAAACCTATGGTGCCGATGCGACGCGCTGGTATATGTACGCCTCGGCCCCGCCCTGGAATGCCCGGCGGTTTGCGCCAGAAATGGTCGGCGAGATGCTGCGGCAGTTCATGCTGACGCTATGGAACACCTACAGCTTCTTCGTAACCTACGCCAATCTCGATGGTATCAAGGCGAGCGAGCTCAAGCTGCAGCCCGAAAGCCTGACGCCGATCGACCGCTGGGCACTGGCATCGCTCAACCGATTGGTGCGCGATGTGACGGCCGACCTGCAGGCCTACGATATCTATACGCCGACCAAACGGCTCGAAGGCTTCGTGGAGGAGCTGTCGAACTGGTATGTCCGGCGCAACCGGCGACGCTTCTGGAAAAGCGAGGGCGACACCGACAAGCAGGCAGCCTACGCAACCTTATATACCTGCCTGGTGACGGTGGCGCAATTGCTGGCCCCGTTCACGCCATTCCTGGCCGAAGAGATGTATCACAACCTCGTAGCCGAGCAAGGGCAAGGAGGGGTAGCCAGTGTGCATCTCGCACCGTGGCCGGTTGCCGACCCGGCCTTGATCGACCTGCCATTGTTAGAAGCGACCGAAACGTTGCTGCACGCCGTCACGGCGGGCCGAGCGGCGCGCAAGTCCGCTAACTTAAAGATACGGCAGCCACTTCAAATGTTGTTGGTGCGACCGGCCAGCGCTACGGGGCTAGCAGGACTCCAACAACTCGAAGATGATCTGCGCGACGAGTTGAACGTCAAGCAGGTGCAGTATCTGGAGGGTAGTGCGGGGCTGGTCGAATATCGCTTCAAGCCCAATCTTAAAACCGTGGGCAAGAAGTATGGCAAGCTGGTCCCGGCGTTGAAGGAGGCACTCAATGCGCTTAACGGTCCGGCGGCCGCAGCAGCAGGTGCCAACGTGGAGGCGGGTCGTTCCTTCGATCTACAAGTAAACGGCCAAGCCCTGACGCTCACCCCCGACGAAGTATTGCTCGAAACTTCGGCCCCAGCGGGCTACGCCGTGGCCGAAGATGGCGGCGTGCTGGTGGCGCTCGATACCAAGCTCACACCGGAGCTTGAGCGTGAAGGCGCGGCGCGCGAACTGGTGCGCATCGTCAACGACGCGCGCAAGGCCGCAGGCTTCGATCTCGCCGACCGCATTACGCTAGTGCTCAGCCCGGCAAGCCCATCACTCGACGAACTGCTGACGGAGCACCAAGCGACGATCCAGAACGAAACGCTGGCGACGGCTATCACGACTGGCACAATCCCGGACGGGGTGTACAGCACGGCAGCAGAGCTCGGGCCGGTCAAAGTGACGGTAGGGGTTAAAAAGAACTAGGGGATTGGAAGGCAAACGGCCGGACGTTGAAGGTCCGGCCGTTTGTATATCAGCACTACGCAAACAATTCCGCAACCGGGCAGCGAAAGTCGGGCAAGACATCGTCGTGTTCTAGGGTATCGCCACTAATATAAATACGACTTGCGTTAGAAGAGGTGTACTCGATCACTTGCCGCGTGCGCGGATAGATGACCCACATCAATCGCGTTCCGGCCGCAAGATAATCTCGTACTTTTTGATTGACATCTTGCGCACTTTCGCTGGGAGAGACTACCTCGACGGCCAAGTCGGGGGCAATTGTCCAGTATCCTACGTCCTCGGCAGACATTGCAACCCGCTCGGGTCGGATATAGGTCAGATCAGGAGCGCGTACAATGTCAGGTTCGCGGGCAAGAATAAATCCCGTTTCTGTCCCAACATATCCGTGTGGGCCGTGATCCGCCCATGCAACAAGACGAGCTCCAAGCCGGACTACCACTGAGCCATGCGACTTTCCTACTGGACTCATCTCAACCAGTACTCCCTGTACTAACTCACGCTGCATATCAGCAGGATTTGGCAAGCGCTCCAGCTCTTCAGCCGTGAGCAAGGTTTGTGCAATTGCCATAGTGCTCACAATTCCTCTTCACAACAACCAACGTTGTGTAACAGTATACCGCCGCAGAAACGCTAGTCCGAGGTTGTCTTATCGAGCCCCGGTAGGCCTAATTGCATGCCATCCGCCCGCTGGCCCAAGGCTCGACGCACTTCCGCGACGACGGCTTCCCGGTCGTGCGGGCGCTCGACGATATCGAGGTCATCGGTGGGGATGGTCAGGACGGGGCAAAGGTCAAAGCGCCGAAGCCAGCTATCGTAGCGCCGGTTAAGGTGACCGAGGTAGCTCACGGGGATGCTTTGTTCTGCTGACCGCGCCCGCTTGTCGATGCGCTGCTGGAGCGTGGATGTCGTAGCTTGGAGGTAGATCACGAGGCTCGGTGACGGCAGTTGTTGGGTTAAGGCTAGGTAGAGCCGCCGGTAGGTGCGAAAATCACGGTGTGAAAGAATGCCCTGTTCGAGCAAGCCTTTCACGAAGACCTCGTAATCCTCGTAGATCGAGCGGTCTTGGATCACGGCGGTCGGTGTATCGGTGATCTCTTGTTGTTGCTCGAAACGCTGCGATAAAAACCAGATCTGCGAGTGAAAGCCCCAGCGTTCGCGATCCTGGTAGTAGTCGTTCAAGTAGGGATGATCGGCGACCAGTTCATAATACGGCTGCCAGCCGAACGCCTCAGCTAGGATTGCGACGAGCGTCGATTTGCCAACACCAATATTGCCGGCCACCGTGATATAGGCATGCTTCATGGGCGCATCAAATGGAGCGCGCGCAGACGCGCGGGTGGTGGGGTGCCATCCGGCTCCCAACCGTGGGCCGCGTAATAAGCTGGGAGCAACATATCAAGCGGTGGTAGCACACCGGCAGCCGGTCCATCTGCCAATGGTGTCGATCGCCAGCGCGCCGGTAATGCATCTTGGCCGCCACGTTGGCGGAGCACCAGTCTTTCCAGTGTGACAATGCGTTCGCCTATCTTGGCTAGGTCGCCCACGGTATAGGCCTCACCGGTAACCGCGCTTACCATTTCAGCTAGCTCCTGCGGATACAGGGTATACGCCAGTAACCCTAGCCGTCGACAAAAGCCCGCCGCGTCGAGTGCGGCCGCAAAGCGTTCGTGCCAGATCAAGCGAGCGACCTGCTGGTCGATTGCACTACCCGTGGAGACCGGCACGGTAGCAGGAAGCTGGGGCAGGAGCTCCGCCAGTGGCATAGCCATCCGGTAATCGCCCAGCCAGCTGCTGGTAGCAAGATGCAGTGCCAGCTCGGGAAGCGGTCGCGGATCAAGGGGCACCAACGCCCCATTATTGACCTGCGGAGCCCATTCGATGCTACCCCAGAAAATATGGCGCATCTCGCCCACTCCTAGGCTTAATACGCCGCCAATCCCCTGGCGGCTAGCAATCTTACTGATCGTATCCAGCAGTGTGGGACCGTCGCCCCAGGGCAAAGGAGGTGTCACGTGCAGGTCGCGCTGCTGGCACTCCATCAAAAAAGCCAACGCCGCCGCTGTTGCTGTGATGTCGAGGCCCAGGCGCAAGCACAGTTGTCCGGCACTGCTGACCGTCTCTAGATCAGCAATCCCGCAGCGCGCGCCAAAGCCGAGCAGCGCCGTGAGTTCGGGCCGCCCCATGCTGGTGCCATCGCGGGTCGTGAACGTAGCATGACAAGGCACGGGACTGTTGGTGCAGCCCGTGCCGGTCTGTCGGCCACGCATTGCCAGTGTCGTTCGTGACAGAGCCAGCATTCCGGCAAAGATACCATCTTGCCCGTTGCGTGCCGTGACCGCGCCACGGTCATTGGCGAGATTAATATACATGGCGCTACCGAAGCGCACGAAATCACTTGTCAGTGCATCCGCCGCACAGCGCCGGGTATACAACTCATCCACGCGCTGTAAGGCCGCAGGATCAGCGACAGCTAGAGGCGCGGCCTCTGCCACCAGCACGGCCTTGATGCGCTTCTGTGCCATCACCGCGCCGGCACCGGCAGGCTCGAGCATGTAGCTACCATCCACGACCGGTGCGGCATATGCCACCTTGGCTTCGCCGGCGGGACCAAGCACTAACGTGTGCAACGTGGCATTACCTTGACGCAGCAACTGATCGGCGACGACCGTCTCTTGGCCAACGATTTCTGCTGCCGAACGAATACGGAAGTTTGGGCTTAACTCAAGTATGCACCAGTCGGCACTTTCACCACTGATAATCAAGATGTCATAGCCTGACTGGCGCAGCGCCGAGCCAAAGTCGCCCGCTGCCCAACTATGTCCGATCACGCCGGTAATGGGCGACAGCGTTGATACCCACACGCCACCGGCCCCAACCGCCGGTGTTCCGGCAAGGGGCCCGGCAGCGATAATGAGCAGATTATCCACAGACTGGGGCGATAGCTCACGAGGTAAGTCGGCCAGCAGACGTGCCGCCCAGCCACGCCCGCCAAGCAGGAACCGGCGCCAAGCAGCGGGCGGCGTCAGCTCTCTTGCTTGGCCACTCTGTAAATCGATTCTTAAGCCACGCAGTGCCATGTCACCGGCCGTTATACACGAAGGGCGATTGTACTCCAGGTGGGAAACAGCTGTCGAACTGCAGCGTTGTTTTCATCGACCGTCGTGCAGTAAGATAGCATGGAATGATGAGCATGGATCAAATATGAAGATCCTGTTGTTTGGCGATACAACTGCAACTCATGCCCTGACCTGGAAACTGTTCGATAGTCCGATGGTCGATCATCTGCTGTGTGCTCCCGGCAATGGTGGCACCGGCAGTGTCTTTGCTTTCGACACCGATCTTGATCCGCATGATGAAAGCGGCGCAGCAAATTTCATGTTCACGGAAGGTATTGACCTAGCGATTGCCAACCAGAGGGCCATAGTATCCGGTCTCTGGGACACGGCCCACCTCCTTAACAAGCCGGTCTTAGGAGCAGGACGGGCAGTCGCACCGCTCCTTACGAGCCGCATCGCCCTGAAAGCATGGTTGCTGCGCCATAAGCTGCCAACCTTGCGCGGGCGGATACTGGAGCGGGCTGATGACGCTGAAAAGTTTGCGGCAGGGCAACAACTGCCATTGCAGATTAGCAGCGATGATCCGGACGGTCCTGTCGTCGTATGTCATGAGCGTTCAGAGCTACAAGCTGCCGTACGCCGCTGCATGGGCCTGGTACAGCAGACGCACGGCGTGCTGGTCGAAGAGGCGCTGAACGCTCCACTGGTCGTTGCGAGCTGGTTAAGTGATGGTATCAGCCGCATGTTGCTGCCGGCCGTACGCGTGTATCCCATTCATGATCAGATCGCTAATCCTGCCGCCGGTGCGCACGGAGCCTCGACGCAGGTCTGGCAGCGGCTTGAGCAGGTACTTGCGGAACAGATCGTCGGCCCGGTCGAGCGAGCGTTCCAGGTGGATACGCTCCCAATTCGAGGCTGGGTCAGCGCAGAGTGCCTAATAGGTCAGCGCGGTCCGATTCTCACCCGTCTGGCCTTTACACCACCCGATCAAGTCGCTGCCGTACTGTTACCACGCCTGGGCAGCGATCTAGCACCTTTGCTCTATGCAACTGCCACCCAGACCCTGGGCGAAGCCGCGCCACCTGTCTGGCAAAGCCCTACCGGCGTCGCCGTTCTGCTCTACGCCAACGTCTGGCCGGCCAGCAGTAGTGGCTTAGTGGTAGCAGGACTCGACAATCTTGCAGCCCCTACCCTGGTCTTTCACCACAACACGCACAATCCGCAGGGCTTGCGCTATAATCCTGCGGCCCGCAGTTCGCGACTACTGCCCCTGTTCTCGGCCAAACCAGGCGAGCAGCGCCGTATTACCACCACCGGACCTATGATCCTAACGGTAGCCGCCGCCGCCCCCGAACTTGCAACTGCACGCGCGGCTGCTTACCGCACGTTGGAGCAGCTTCAGGTCGCCGGTAGTACCTATCGTGGCGACGTTGCGCGCCGCGAGTTGTGATACGCGTGCTATAGTTCACGCCTGCAGCCTGTCGAGATTATGGACGGCTGTCATGTTGCAAGGACGGATATGTCAATTCAGGCCATTTTATTCGATCTCGATAACACCTTATATCCCGCCTCGAGCGGCTTGATTTCGCATGTCGAGCAGCGCATTATGCGCTTCGTTATGGAGCAGATGCAGGTTGACGCGGCAACTGCGTTGGAGATGTGCCAAAGCTATTATGCGACGTATGGCACAACGCTGCAGGGCCTACAAAGCCAT
>JBBRHB010000234.1:0-7333 GCA_038223355.1 Chloroflexales bacterium | reverse complement strand
ATTGCTCCATATCTGCACTGCCTTACGCGCCGTTTTTCATTGGCTGTCCTGGCCCTTTCGGGCACTCGTTGACTCGGTGAGAGGAATGGCTGAGGAACAGACGGGCTAGCCTCCTGCTTATTTGACAGCGAGCACTACGGTCGTTATGGTGTAAGCCCATGACGGCGCGGCAAAAAAAGCTGATCCTAGGTCTCCTGGTACTCCTGCAGTGTTTGGGCTATGCCAGCTTATGGGCCTTGCTGCATCTGCCCGGTGTGCTCCCACCGGTCGACAATGGCTGGTTTACACCGGGATCAGCCTATATGGCCTTCGTGGCCCGCCTACCGCTCGTCGCCATGCTGGCAGCAAAGCCGTGGACGGCAGGCGGGTTGTTACTGCTTGACTTTGCGCTGCTCTCCGCGTTATATGCCTTGAGCATTGGACTGCTCTACCGCTGGGCGCTTGACTATCCACAACGTGACTTGCTTGGTTACACCGCCTGCCTTGCTCTACCACTCTTGTTTTTGCCCCACCTTTTCTCTTCTGATGTGTATAGCTATGCGATGTTTGGACGGATTCCGCTGCTCTACGGTGGCAACCCCTTTACGGATCCACCGGCGCGCTTCGCGACAGATCCACTACTCCCAAGCATTTATTGGAAAACCACAGCCTCGGTCTATGGCCCGGCTTGGATCATCATATCATTGCCCCTCACTGCCCTAGCGCAAGCCTTGGGTGGCAGTGCCGGCATCTATGTGCTTCTATACAAGCTTCTCAGCTTCGCTTCTTATCTCGCCAGCGTGGCGGTCATTCGGCGCTTGCTCACAGCGTGGATGCCGCAACGCGCAACATGGGGCACACTCATGTATGCCTGGCATCCACTCGTGCTGATCGAGTTCACGGGCAGTGGTCATAACGATAGCTTAATGGTCTTATTGATCCTCTTAGCCCTGCTCCTCGCTCACCGCCAAAGGCGCATACAGACCGTCGCGCTATTGGTACTGGCAGGGCTCGTGAAACCGGTAGCTCTCGTGCTCGTACCGTTGTATCTGATGTATACGCTCCAGGCAACGACCGAGCGGCGGATTGCTCTTCTCTTTAAGCAAATAGTGCTGATGTGTGCTATCACAATCACACTCTATGCCCCTTTTTGGGTTGGTCCAAGAACCCTTGCCATCCTGCGAACCGCACCACCACTGACCTTGCTCCATGATGGTCCGGCGGATTGGGTTGCAGCCCAGCTTACAGGCAACGTCTGCAAGCCGTTACCCCGTGCTTCTGCCGTCGACGCGCGCCAGCTAGGAAGTTTGCTCTCCCCTACCTGTGCTGATGATCTTCAGGCGCAGGTGCGTATCACGAGTCTCGCCCTGTTTATCCTGGCGTTTGTGGGATTGCTCTTGTGGCCGGTAGCGAGCTTCGACCAATTGATCGAGCGCTCGTTCCTCCTATTCTTGGCATATCTGCTGCTCGCCGCAGTTCATTTTGAGCCGTGGTACATTACCTGGCTCTTGGCTCTCATACCCCTACTATGCCGGCCACGGCTCATGGTCTTGCTCTGGGGCTGCACCATCCTACTCCTCTATAGCATGTTGCCGATTGGCGGGCGGCTTCTGCTAGTCTATGCTCCAATCGGCATTGAACTCCTATTCCTTACCTTTAGGCGGATAGCCAATCTATCTGCATCTCGATCATTGCGTAGCAGCGTCAGATAAGAGATGTATGGGCACGTCTTATGCTACATTGTAAGGGGCACTGCTGTTTTTGCTCAACCGACGTTGCCATGTCCCGCACCACGCTATGCCTTGCGTAGAGCAAATATGCATTGCGCGCCGGTGCAATAGAGCAGTTCCCAGACGCATCTGGCAGCAAAGGAGGTGCTGATAGCGCGATAGGTCGAAGCGGGACCGTTTACTGGGATGGATCACACCGGTATATGCCGGGTGAATGGAACACCTTAAGGATGGAGACACGCATGAAGAAGCGATCCTTTTCACTAATGGGCTTGGTGATGGCGGTAGTATTCCTGGCGGCTGCAAGTGCCAGCTTTGCGGCACCAAGCCGGGCGGTAACGCAATTAACGGCTGCACTCAAAGGCTCGAATGAAACCAAGGGCGGTGAGGCCAATGGTACCGGTGACGCAACCCTGTCTATTGACAGTGCAGCTAACTCAATCAGCTTTACCATTAAGGTCGCCGGAGCCACGTTGCCAATGACAGCCGGACATATTCATGAAGGTGCTGCCGGCGTCGCCGGTCCTGTGGTCCAGCCCTTAGGCGCGCCAGACGCGAGCGGTATGGTCACCGGCACAGTTACCAGCACGGCCGACCTGATCCAAAAGATCCTGGCGAATCCCGCTGGCTACTACGTCAACGTCCATAACGCACCATATCCCGGTGGCGCGCTGCGAGGGCAACTCGCGATGGCCTCGGCTGCGGGCGGTCTACCCAATACCGGCGCGTCATCCCATTCTTTGCTGTTGGTCGTGTTGGCGCTTGCAGTGTTACTGGTTGGTATGGGCTTGATCTACGTTGCCCTGCGCCGCGACGACGCTCAGGCTGCGTAATCCACGTACGCGACAGGTCTATGGTACTCCAATGCGTCTGAGAATGCATCTCCCTCGGCATTGGAGTACCGATACGGTCTCCGGGCTGCGCCCCCAGCCTACCACACGACAAAGCCGAAGCCTTCGCCTGTGCCTGCCACGCCTCCGGCCGCAACCACACTAGCATTCGACTTAAAGCCATTCGGTGGCATGAAGCGGTTGTAGAGCGCTGCTCCAACGTCGCGAGGTCCCAGCCGCGGGTGGCTGTAGGACTGGTGTTCGCGAGCGACGACCACGCCGCCTGCTCGCAGCGCAGAATCCAGCCGGCCATGGTCGCATAGGTCCCCACCGTGTGCCATTCGAGGTAGGCCGGGATCAGGCCGTCGGGCGTCTCGACGAGGAAGGCGTCGAGGGCCGCGAGGGACGGTTCGCTCTGGAGCTGGTGCCAGATGACGCTGGCGACCTCGTGGCTGGCGATGTCGCCACGGAGATCGCTAGGCAGCATAGAGAGGACGTCAGTTGCATCGCGCACGGCTCGCCGGCGGGCCTCAACGAAGCGATTAAGAGCATCCGTCATCCAGTCGACTATGTGACCCGGGACAAGCACGGGGTTAGAAGCAAAGAACTCGCCGGCCATCGTCATAGTTGGATCGATGCCGTGTTGGCGCAGACCGTTGTAGAAGCACGCTGTCGCTGACTGGCCTTGATTGAGCACGGCGGTGTACAGCGCGGACACCTGCTCGGACAGTGACGCTGGCGACATGCTGATGCATTCCTCCTCCTCTTATTGATATATCATACCTACTAACGTGGCCTGCGGTTATGTTTGTCCCAACCGCTCAAGCGCCGCTCGGTAAGCACCGCCCCGCCATTGAGCCAACGTTAAAATATGTGGAGCAAGAGCAAAGGGCTCGGTTGCCGTGATATGCTCGGCATCGGGCAGCGCCTCCCGGTGATATAAGAGCTCGTAGTCACGCATACCACCCGACGCAAAATCGTTGATCTCATTGAGATAGACTGCATACGTTCCGTTTCGCAGTGGATCGGCTGCAATCATGAAATCAAGTGCTAGAAGATCGGCCGACAAATTCGACCCGGAGCCTAGATATGCCTGCTCAACGGTATGCCAATGACGCATGAGATAGACTTCGAGGCTGCGTAGCACCTCGCTTGCCAAGGCATCGGTCGACTGCAGTGCTGCCTCAAAGGAGCGAAGCCGCTCACCCTCAAGCGCTAGATCTGCCAGCAACTGGCTTGTCGTGCTACTACCGGCGCCGCGCGTGGTATTAATGACCCCATGGCCGATTCGCACCCTCTTCCAGGGTGCTAGTACGACGGCTGGGCCCTCACGTAATACATACTGCCTTATATTCCACTCACGCCCACTCCGCGTCGGCACGGGCCGAATCCGTCCCTGCACCAGGATCGTAGTTGTGGTCGTAAACGCTTCCTGGAGCCACGCAATGAGCGCCGGACGCTCTTGAGGATAGCGCCAGAACTCAACTCCACTACCCCCAAAGCCGTCAACCGGCTTGGTAACTAGCTCCGTTAGTTGGTGGCGGGCCGAAAAGTCGTCCAGTGCAATGTTCCATGCGGTTTCGTCGGTTGTAGCCGCGAGCTGTAGTTCGTGAGCCAGATGGAGATCAGGAATTCCTCTGACAATATCGGCCAGCAGCAATTTATTCTCACAGACCTCGCGGATCAGGCGTGAGCCCGGCATCGGCACGCGCCACTGGCCATACTCCCCAACCAGCCGATATTTATCGAGGTAATAATTATCGACTGGGAACAGGTAGTGCACGGGCACCGGTTCCTCGAAGTGACGCCAAACTAGGCCATCGTTATCCAGCATCAGTGCGGCATCAAGATAGACACGCAGATGGGTGGAGTAGGATACTGCTTCAATCCAGGGCACCTCGCCCGGGGGTTGCGGTGAAACCACAAAGACCGCCACATCCTCGCGACCAAGCTCAGCTTCTAATAAGCTGAGCGCGTTGGCGTAAAAGTAGCTGGTCGAGACAGCGAGATTGATCGTATGCCGCTGCCACCTCTTGCCGGACACCTGCTCTACGCGCGGCGAGCTGTAGCCATGAAGCATGAGATGCTTCAGAAATCGAATACGCCGTACTTCGCGGTTGGGTGTGCTCCTGAAGTTCAGCGCCTCATCCGGCAGAAAAGCTTTAAACTCCGCCGCATGATCATCGATCCAGCCGCTGAGAGTAGTGAAGAGATCAACATCGAGGGGATCACGCCGGACTGCTGCTAGCAAAGTGCGCAAACGGCTTTCGAAATATTGCATCGCAGTAACCTCAGCAATACTATAGCACCCGCCAGCTGATGCTTCCAGCACCTTTTTGTCCAATGTTGACGGTACAGCATAAATGTGCTAATCTTGTCATTATTCCTATTGATCTTTTTATGTTAGGGCTTGATCATCGGGGCAGAAAAGCATAGACTGTTGAGGGTGGTTGATCCGCTCAGCTAACGCAAGGACGAGCATTGATTGTATGAGCGGCGAACCCGGCTACTATGAGTGAGCTACGCGCGGCCTATCCTTACCTGCTGGAACACCGCAATGAGTTCTGGCCAGCGTTAGCCACCCATCTTGAACTAAGTGCGGCAGCCTTGTTGATTGCCCTGCTAATCTCATTACCCCTGGGGCTATGGGCTGCCAAGCGTCGCCAAGCCGCCGAGCCAATTATTAATAGTGCGAACGCGCTTCGGGTCATCCCAAGTTTAGCTATTTTATTTTTGGCCGAGCCCTATCTGGGCCTCGGTTTTAGACCGGCTCTGGTGGCACTAACAATCCTGGCTTGCCCGCCTTTGATCATTAATACTTATGCCGGCTTTCGGGCAGTTGATCGGGCAATAGTCGAGGCGGCGTATGGTATGGGCATGGCCGGACCGCAAGTCCTGCGCGGTGTCGAATTCCCTCTGGCATTGCCCGTTCTACTTGCTGGTGTTCGTATTGCTACAGTAGAAGTCATCGCGAGTGCTGCTCTTGCAGCGTTTATTGCTGGAGGTGGCCTGGGGGACTTTATTCAACGCGGCTTTGCGGTCGGTCGACCAAGCATTATGCTGGTCGGCACCGTACCAATTGCTCTACTGGCACTGTTTGCCGATCTGCTATTGGCAACGGTGCAACGGATGGTCACACCTGAGGGCCAGTAGAATCGTTCTCAGGACATAGTACAAGGAAGGTAGACTGATGCAGAACAAAACAGGACTAGGGCGCATGGTAGCGCTATTAACGTTGATCGTGGTCATGACTGCTTGTGGCAGCAGCACCACGACCAGTACCGGCAGTGCAAGCACACCCAGCGCAGCAACCGCCGGCAGCGTGGCGACAACGGACACCAGCAGTGCCACAATGGCGGCGACGAGCATGGCCACTGCCGCAGCGAGCGATGCCACGATGGCTGCTACAAGCATGGCAACCACAACGAGCGATGCCACGATGGCTGCTACAAGCATGGCAACCACGACGGGTGCGACCGGCAGTGGTGCGACCATCAAGGTCGGCTCGAAGAACTTCACCGAAGAGTTCATTCTTGGTGAAATGTATGCGCAACTACTAGAAGCCAACGGCTTCAAGGTCGAGCGCAAATTCAACCTAGGCTCGGAGCAGATTGCTCAACAGGCACTGGTCAACAAGGATATTGATTTGTATCCCGAATACACCAGTACGGGCCTGCTAACGATTCTCAAACTGCCAGCGATCACGGATCCGCAAAAGATCTGGGATACGGTCAAGAGTGAGTATGAAAAGCGCTACCAGCTGACTTGGTTGAAGCCCTCACCCTTCAACGACACAAACGCACTGGCCATGACCAAGAAGCGCGCCGACGAGCTCGGCATCAAGACCTACACCGATTTGTCGAAGAAGGCCGACCAGCTAATTGCCGGTGGCCCGCCGGAATTCTTCGCCCGTGAGGACGGTATCCCTGGGCTCCAAAAAGCCTACGGCGGCTTCAACTTCAAGGCGACCAAGCAGCTTGATCCAGGGCTGCGCTACCCGGCCCTTACGAGTGGGCAGATCGATGTGGTCCGAGCGTTTAGTACGGACGGCCAGCTGGCTAGCCCCGATCTGGTCGTGATTCAGGACGACAAAACGTTCTATCCGATCTACCAGGCTGCGCCTGTGGTCCGGATGGACACGCTGCAGGCCAATTCCAAGATTGCGGACGTCCTCAATCAGCTGGCTCTGCCGGCGTTAGATGACAAAACGATGGCCGGCCTCAACTTCATGGTTGATGGACCTGACAAGAAAGACCCGGCCGCCGTTGCCAAGGACTTTTTGACGAAGCAGGGCTTGTTGAAATAGGCAAGGCGTTGCTAGCAGGGAGCGAATAACTCCCTGCTAGCTTTTTGGAAAGTGTATGAGTGACGCACCCGCGATCATTGCCGATCATGTTTCCAAGCAGTTCCCCGGCGGCCAGCGACCCGCCGTAGACGACTGCTCGTTTACAGTGAACGCCGGCGAATTGATCATCCTGCTTGGCACCTCCGGCTGTGGCAAAACCACACTGCTTAAAATGGTCAACCGGCTCTACGAGCCGACCGGCGGGCGCATATTATTCCACGGTACAGATATTACGCAACTGCCGGCTACAGCCTTACGCCGGCAGATCGGCTATGTGATTCAGCAGACCGGTTTGTTTCCACACATGCGCATCGCCGATAATATTGCCGTCGTTCCACGCTTGCTCGGCTGGGAAGCGAGCCGCATCGATGCGCGTATTAACGAGTTGCTGGCCCTGGTCGGTTTACCGGCTGACTACCGTCAGCGCTATCCACGTCAGCTTTCGGGCG
>JBBRHB010000233.1:0-7364 GCA_038223355.1 Chloroflexales bacterium | reverse complement strand
GATGGCAGCGGTACACGAGTGTCGTACCGCCCGGTGATAGCTACTTGGCTGGCAGTTTGTGTCAGTTGGCGAATTGGCGCGAGTGCGCGGGCTGTCAGAAGTGTCGCGCCACCACCTGCCAATAGTACACTCACGGCGACGCCGGCCAGCAGGACCGCCCGTATCCCTTCGAGTGTCCGCAACAGAGGTTGTAGCGACTCAGCCACCACCAGCACACGGTCCGGTTGGCCTCGCAACGGCTGTGCGAGGAAGCGCAGTTGCTCGGTCGCACTTACCATAGCCGTACCACGAATATTTTTACCCGCGTGTGCGGACTCAAGAACACTGGCCGCAAGTGGCAAACGGCCACCAGGGAGGTTTGGCGAAGCGGCATGTACCCTTCCATCGGCGCCCACGACTTCGGCATAGATGCCAGGGACGGCGAACTCTTCAAATGGCACCGGCAACGAGAGTGCCTGACTGCCTGCTGTGCTTGTGGTACGTGTTAGAGCACGTGTAAAAAGGAGCGAACGCGTTTGGAGCTGTGTATCGATTTGGCGTCGCAGGGAGGCCTGCAAGACCTGGTAAAAAATGATGGCGAACAGGACCAGCGTCGCGCCGGTGAGCAGCGTGGTGATTAAGGTCAGCCGCAGCCGTAGTGACACGGGGTGTTTTACTCGTCGCCTTCGCGAAGCGCGTAACCGGCACCACGGATCGTTTGGATCAGCCGGAGCTCATGACCCCCGGCTTCTAGTTTTTCGCGCAGCCGCGCAATATGGACTTCTATCGCGTTGCTGTCGACATCCGCATCGCTCCATAGGCGGTCCAAAATCAGATCCCGGGTCAACACTTGCCGTGGATGGTGCATGAACAGCAATAGCAATTCGTACTCTCGAGTTGTCAGGTCGATCCGTCGCCCGCTACGATATGCCTCCCGCGTTCCTGTGTCGAGCCGCAGATCCGCAAACACCAACACGCGTTCGCGTTGCGGTTGCGCGCGGCGTAGGAGTGCGCGCACGCGGGCCAGCAGTTCATCAAAGTCGAAGGGCTTGACCAGATAATCGTCGGCACCACTGTCGAGACCGGCGATGCGATCAGGGACGGCATCGCGTGCAGTCAGCATCAAAATCGGGACTTCCAGACCCCGTCGCAGGCGGCGACAGACTTCTAGTCCATCTAACGTGGGCAACATAACATCGAGCACGACAATATCTGGTGGGTTGCTACGGGCAAGCTGGAGCGCATGCGGCCCATCAATTGCCAGCTCAACGTCGTAGCCCTCGAAGCGCAGGCCGCGGCTCAAGACACTCCGAATATGTGGATCATCGTCGACTACAAGGACCGTTGGCATCGCTCCTCCTGTACCTAACAGTATACCAGCGCGTCCCCTACCCCGACTCAGCACAGCCCAACGCTATGCTGGCTCATGGCGCGGTCGAAGCCACCCTAGAAAAGATCAACGACAACCCGGAGATCGAAGGGAGCTAAGGGGTGGACAATTCGACGTTGCCACACCGGATCCAGTGCGGCTCGATCTGCGAGACCGGGCGATCGAACAGCCCAAGTTGGCCATCCATCTGTACAATTTGCGCGAAATCATCCGGAGCGAAGGCTTTGCGTAGCCGGGTGGCATACGCCATGAGCACGTTCTGGAGGTAATGGTCTACGTCGTACGGTGCCACGGCTGGGCCATTATCCGTTGGGAGCCAGAGCCAGCGATGATCCGCCCCACGGTAGATTCGGATGCGTTCGCCGGCCTGCCACGTCGTCCGGTCGGCTGCGATCAGAGCTTCATAGACGGGCTCGGGCCGGCGCGCACGAGTAGCAGCGTAGGCTTCTGGTGTTTTCGTTAGGGCGACTTGCTCGGCAAGGTCCGCCGGCGGTAGGGTACCGCTGCGCACGGCGGCGACGGCGGCAAGAAACGCTGCACGCACCCCTACAACATCGCCACGCAAGAGGGCATGCAAGGCTGTTTGTAGCCAACGCTCGGCGAACGGAACGGCACCACGTGAGCGGAAGGCCACACCCCGCGTGATAAGCTTGCCATCATAGGTGAGGAGCGCGTAATTTTTCACCTCATGACTGAACATCGCTTGGTAGCGACCCTCGTACTCAAGCTGAATACCGGCCGGCAGTTCGGCGGCAATCTCGGTGACCAGTGCGCGCTCCTCGCGTTCGGCCCAATGCTCGGGCACTGCCACATACACGCCGTCGGTATCGGCCTCGATCAAGGCTACACCGCTCGTCCGGAGCGAGGCAACGACCCCTTGCAAAAGCTCACGCCCGCGTCGGGTCACCTCATCGGCGGCATGCTGATCGGCGAAAAGCGCCAGATGTGGCGCGCCCATATAGCCGTAGGCCGAATTGATCAAAATCTTCATAGCGGCCTGCATGCCATGATGGCGACCGGCAAGCAACGAATCAGGCGTAGCCGTGCGGGCCGCAGCTTTATGCAGCAGGCGGAGGTCGATCAGCCGGTCAAGAATACCAAGCAGCACACCTAGCCGGTCACAGGCCGGGCCAATCTGGTAGCGGCGCATCAACGATGGATAAAGCGAGGCGACGTCGGCCTTAACCACCTGCTGAGCAATACCGGTGGCAAACAACAACGTCGCACCACCGGCATGGGGTGCTAGCACCGATTGTTTCTCACACGGCAACGCGGCACCCGCACGCAGATAGGCCCGGACGAGCAGCGGTTCCAGGATGCCCATGGCAGGCCCGGCCGATGCTACGCGTTCATAGCGCCGGGGGGCCATGCCGGCCAGCGCAAACGGTGCCCCAAGCAGTCGCCGCGACAGGCCGTCGACCTCCTCGACATCCTGTAGCGCGTATTGCAGGACACGCGCCGGATCAGAGCAGTAGGTGGCGTAGATTTGTGCGCCCGGCAGTTCAACGCGGTCCGCCGCTGCCAAACCAAAATGGCGGGCCACCGCCTTTAAACCGTGGCTGGGCAGATCCCGGGCCGAAAAATCATAGCGTCGTACAGCATCCAGGGTGTCGATCAGCTCCCGGCCCGGGATACTCCAGCGCATGCGGCGCTCGCCGTTAGCGGATTTGCCGCGCGAGTCGGCATATTGCTCAAGATCGGGCGGTCCGCCCTCCCGTGCGAGGCGCAGCCGCAGCCGCAGCCGCCGAGCGCGCTCCACGACAAAAGGTAGGTCGAAGCCATGCAGATTATGATTCTCGATCACGTCAGGATCACGCTCCCGTATGAGCGCGCAGAGGTCGGTAATTAAGCGTGGCTCGTCCTCGGGCGCAGGTGCTTCTAGCACGGTAGCCAAGCCGCGATTATCTCGTACGGCAACCATGAAGATCCGCCCAGCATGGGGATCGAGCGCGGTCGTTTCGAGGTCGAATTGCAGCCGGTGCAGATCATCATACTCGAGACCCCGAAAGTAGACGCGACCGGTCTGCATCAGATACTGCTCAGTGGGACCAACACCGTAGTAGTCATCAAGGGCACGCAGGTGCGTAACTGCCCGACCGAGTCGCCGGGATGCACCCTGCAGGATCGCACGATCAAGCGCATAGCCGGGCCGCGCTGACAAGAGATAGCGATAGCCGCCTGCGGGCCCATCCATCTCACGGTACTGTATGAGGCCTCCCTCCTGACCTGCCGGAACGAGATCAGAGCCAAGGTGTGCAAGATCGGCCAGCGTTGTGGCCATGATCCAGGGGCGAAAGCGGTCCCTGGTACAGACGATGGCGTCATGGAGACGCTGCCACACCACGGCTCGTCCGTCACGACCCGCCCACACCGAGACGATCCCGGGCAACGGGTCCCAACCGAATAGCCACTGATCGACTTGAACATCCATGCGCGAGGCCCTACTTCCCTACATCCCGATGGGAGTATAGACGCTTATCCAATGGCGTGCAGTACAATACCTGTTGAGGGGGCACGGGCCATATGCGAAAAAAACGTGCGGTTGAAGGGCAAGCTATTGAACCACCCGCTTTATCAAAAAATATGCAGACTGGGGAGGTAGCGAGCCTGAGCGATCATGGCGGCTACAGTCAACTGATTGCAGCCAATGCCGAATGTACCGGGCAAGTTGCCGACGATGTGCTCTTTGAACAGGTGCATCTCAAAGCAAGCCGCTTAAACGAAACACAACTCACGACGTCCCAATGGCTCGATGTGCGGCTAGAAAGCTGTGATGTTGCCGGCGCAGTATGGGAAAAAGCGTATCTACGCCGGGTCGAATGGCTTGGCTGTAGGCTCGTTGGAACACAACTGATCGAAGCAGACATGGCCGACGTGCTCTTCGACCACTGTAATGGCGAATTTGCCCACTTCGCGGAGGCAACCTTCCGCGCAGCGCGTTTCGACCACTGTAGCTTACGCGAAGCCTCCTTCGAAGGTGCCAACGCCGCAGGCGTTGTGTTCCATGACTGTGATTTGAGCAAGGCCGATTTTCGCGGTGCCAAGCTAACCGGTGCTGATTTCCGTGGCTCGATCCTGAGCGGTATGCAGGTTGGTTACCAAGAACTGCAAGGAGCGATTATCGATCCTTCACAGGCGTTGCATGTGGCCCAGTTGCTTGGCATCACGGTTAAGCCGGCGGATATATAAACTGTGGCCAGCTTTGGTATGGCCTGCCGTACGTAGAATCTAAACTGCTGGCCAGCGCTTGGCCAGTTGTCCAGCCTAAAGGAATAGGGTATGAAGACTTTTGAACCAGAGCTAACGTCGCGAACTCGTTTTGATGTCGCTCACATCAAACAAGATTTCCCGATTTTCGAGCAAACGATAGATGGGAACCGGCTCGTGTTTTTGGATAGCGCTGCTTCGTCGCAGAAGCCGGTACAGGTCCTCGATGCGATGGATCACGTCTATCGTACCTGCTACGCTAACGTCCACCGCGGCGTCTATCGCTTCAGCGAGCGCACGACCGAGTTGTATGATGCGGCACGTGGACGCGTCGCGCGTTTCATTGGCGCGGCACCCGAAGAAATCGTCTTCACGCGGAACGCGACGGAGGCGCTGAATCTGGTAGCCTATGCCTATGGTCGCCGGTTCCTTGAACGTGGCGACGAAATCCTCATAACCGAGCTTGAGCATCATGCTAATCTCGTGCCCTGGCTCGTCCTAGCGCGGGAACGGGGCATCGTGCTCAAGTTCATTCCGCTCACAGCAGCAGGCACGTTGGATCTTGAGCGTTTGGACGACCTGCTCACGCCGCGTGTTAAGTTGGTGAGCTTCGCGCATGTATCGAACGTGCTGGGTACTTATACGGACCCCGCACCGATCATCAAGCGTGCCCATAGCCTGGGGGCCGTGGTGGTCTTGGATGCCAGCCAGTCGGTGCCGCATTTGCCCGTCGATGTTCAGGCGCTACAGTGCGATTTCCTCGCCTTTTCGGGTCACAAAATGTTAGGGCCGACCGGGATCGGTGTGCTGTATGGTCGCAGCGAGCTGTTCGAAGCAATGCCGCCGTTCCTAAGTGGCGGCGATATGATCGGCTCGGTCTCGTTTGAGGATGTGACATGGAACGATGTGCCGCTAAAGTTTGAGGCGGGCACGCCGGCCTTTGTAGAGGCGATTGGTCTCGGCGCGGCGGTAGACTACCTTGAGCGCTTAGGAATGGATGCGGTGCTTGACCATGAGCGCGCCTTAACGACATATGCACTAGAGCAGTTCAGCACGGTCCCACGCCTAACGGTGCTAGGTCCGGCCGATCCCGCACAACGGAGCGGCGTCATCGCTTTTACGCTCGATGGTATTCATCCCCATGATCTGGCCACGTTGCTTGACCGCGAGGGTATTGCCATTCGCGCCGGCCATCACTGCGCCCAACCGCTCCACATCAAGCTTGGCCTCCAGGCCAGCGCCCGCGCCAGTTTCTATATCTATAATGAGCCGCAGGATGTGGATGCCTTGATCACAGGAATACTTAAAGCACGGCGACTGCTGCTACGGTAGGAGACACGATGATGGATGAACTATATCGCGATGCTATTCTTGAGCACTATGAACGTCCGCATCACCATGATGCGTTGGCCCAGTTCGATACGTCGCATGCGGCAACCAATCCGTTATGCGGCGACACGATGCATGTCGAGGTGCTGCTGAGTCCAGATCACAGTCAGATTGTTGATGTCGCCTTTCACGGGCGCGGCTGCATTATCAGCCAGGCTGCTGCATCGATGCTTGCGGACGCGGTGGTGGGTCAGCCGGTGGCGGAGGTCCTGCCCCTCGAGCAGGATGATATGCTTGCCCTGCTGGGCGTCACATTGACCGGTAGCCGCCGCAAATGTGCCGTGCTCGGGCTAAAGGTATTAAAGCTGAGCCTTTACAACTATCTGGCCAGTACCACGAGCAACGATGCGCTGCCACTGTTGGAACACCCGGAAACCGGCGGGAAGGATGCAGGATGAAGGTTGCACTGGCCTATGGGCGGGGTCGGATACCGATCGAGGTACCGGAGTATGGTGTCATTCTTACCCCACAGGAGTTGGCCGGCCTAGTGGATGAGCATGCTGCCTTTGAGGCGGCGGTGCGGGCACCTATTGACGCAACACCACTGCGTGAGCTTGCCACCGCTACTAGCACGGTCGCCATTGTGATTGCCGACATTACACGACCATCGCCCAGCGAGCGACTGGTGCCCTGGATTATGCAGGAGTTGGCGCATGTTCCGCGCTCGAACTTCGTTATCGTTAATGGTACGGGCTCGCATCGCGCGAACACGCGGGACGAATTGGTCCAGATGCTCGGTGCGGAGGTGGTCGATAGCGTGCGGATCGTTAATCACAACGCCTTTGACGACACGACGCTTACGCATCTGGGGCGGACCAGCTATGGTGGCGAGATTTGGGTTAATAATGACTACCTACAGGCGGATGTGCGGATTGTGACGGGCTTTATCGAGCCGCACTTCTTCGCGGGCTTTAGTGGTGGGCCAAAGGGCATTGTGCCGGGCGTAGCCGGCATCAAGACGATCATGCACCTGCATAATGCTCAGATGATCGGCGACCCCCGCTCGACCTGGGCGCGGCTGGACGATAACCCGGTGCAGGGTGAAATTCGCGAGGCGGTCGCGATGGCAGCGCCGCACTTTATGGTCAATGTCGCAATTAATGCCCGGCGGCAGATCACCGGATTGTGGGCGGGCGACTACATTACCGCTTTTGAGGAGGGCTGTCGCTTCGTCAACGAGCGGGCGATGCAGCCGGTCGATGAACTATTTGATATTGTCATAACCACCAATTCTGGCTATCCGCTCGATCAGAACCTCTACCAAGCTGTGAAGGGCATGAGCGCTGCTGCTCGCATCGTGAAACCCGGTGGCGTCATTATCATCGCCGCAGAATGTAGCGACGGCTTGCCGAAGCACGGCAACTACAAAGAGTTGCTCCGTATGCAATCTACTCCGCAA
>JBBRHB010000232.1:0-7411 GCA_038223355.1 Chloroflexales bacterium | reverse complement strand
CGTGATTGGCTAAGCCTGCTGCGTCATGCGGGCCACCCGCAGACGCCGGCGGGCCGGCTGTTGTGGCTGCTGGTGCTGGCCTCGGTGCCCGGGGCAGCCGTTGGGGCAGTGCTGGACGCCCGGGTCAGCGGCTACTTCCATGACAAGTATCTGCTGATCGCGGTGCTGTTAGGGAGCATGGGGCTCGTATTATATCTGGTCGACGACGGTGTGGCCGAGCGCTACGAGCTTAGCGACCTGCGCTGGCCGGCGGCACTGAGCATCGGCCTAGCGCAAGCCGGTGCGCTGCTACCGGGCGTTTCACGAGCCGGAGCAACCATGACGATGGGTCGAGCAGTTGGGCTGCAGCGCGCAGCAGCGGCTCGTTTCTCGTTTCTGATGGCGACGCCGATCACCTTTGGGGCCGGAGTGCTGAAGCTGCGCAATTTGCAGCGCACCGATCTGACGGCACCCTTCTGGCTGGCGATTGGGGTGGCCTTTGGGGTCGGCATGCTCACGATCAACGTCTTGCTGCGCTTTTTACAGCAGCGCGGCAACAGCTTTCTGCCCTTTGCGCTGTACCGGCTGGTACTGGCAGGCGTGATCGTGCTGAAGCGCATTGCGGCTCGGGGCTTCGAATTACACGATGCCCCAGGAGGCTAGACCGGTGCGGGTCAGGGCGAAGCGGCCTTCGGCGGCGCGTTGCAGGATCGCGCTATACCAGGCTTCAACATCTTCAGCAGGAAACTCGCCCGTAGCAATAACGAGATCAGCATGGCGGCGGATCAGGTCCAGGGTCAACGGCGAATCATAGGCGTCGGTGATGCGCTCAAGATAGGGAATGGCCGTGACGCCGCTGAGGCCCATCTCGCGTAGGAGATCCGGCAACTCGACGCCGATAGCCGGCCGGTAATGGTTGTCGACCAGGGCGTGATGGATGGCATCGGAGATCGGACCATTATCGTCTTCGATCTCCCATTGGCTAAAGGTCCACTCAAAGGCACCGATCATGCCACCCCGGCGCGTCACGTGCATCATCTCATCGATCAGTACCTCGGTGGGACCAACATGCGTGAGGAGCCGCGAGCAGAAAACGGCATCGAAACTGCGACTCTGGAACGGTAAATGTCGAGCATCGGCCACGAAAACGTTTGGTTCATCGACCCCGGCAACCAAGCCATAGTAGAGATCGATGCCGGCCAGGAGCGCCGCCGGGCCAACGTATTGGCGCAGCATACTGCCCCATAGCCACGGACCACAACCCACCTCTAGCACAGAGGCGCCGGGATGCAGGTTAAGGCCATCGAACATCTGGTGATGAATGGCCCGCATGCCTGGTAAGCGTGCGACTTCACGTAATTCTTGCGCCAGCCGTGGCAGCCCTTCCTCAGGAACGACACCCCACTCGTCGGCTACTCTCTGCATCTCTTTATTCAAGGCGCGTCCTCAGGCTTCCTGGTTGCAAGGCACGTTCGCTGCCGACCGTCCAGCTCGCAACCAAGAAGGAGCTCGTTACCTACGCCTAGTATAATGACTTGGGACAACTCATGCAAATCTCAGCTTATTGATAGGAACGACGATGGCCGAGCAGCACCCTAGCGAACTTACGCATCTAGATGGCCGCGGCCAAGCGCGCATGGTCGATGTGGGCGCGAAGGCCACGACCGAGCGGTTGGCCATCGCCCGGGGCAGCATAACAATGCAACCCGCGACACTGGCCTTGATCACCAGCGGCGGGATGCCCAAGGGGGACGTCCTGGCGACCGCACGCATCGCCGGAATTATGGCAGCCAAACGCACCAGCGAGCTTATTCCGTTATGTCATCCGCTTTTCTTGAGCGGCGTCGCTATTGAACTCACGCCGGATAGTGCCACCAATAGCGTTCAGATCGAGGCGCACGTTCGCACCAGTGGCCAGACCGGGGTCGAGATGGAGGCGCTCACGGCCGTTTCGGTCGCCGCGCTGACGATCTATGATATGTGCAAAGCCGTGGAGCGCGGTATGCGGATCAGCGACATCCGGCTCGTGCAGAAAAGCGGGGGGCGGAGCGGCGACATTCTCCTGGAATAGCCAGTGATCGACCTTTACCGCTGGAGTGTCCGCAGAAGCGCGCGCACATGGGCAGCTGCCAGCGCCTCCAGCCAAGCTGGGTCACGCAGTTGCCTGGCCTGTACGCCGTTAGAAAGAAAGGCCGCTTCGGACAAGACGTTGGCGGCGCGCGGAAAGGTCCAGCGGACCGGTGCAACGTCGGCCGGATGGACGCCGGGGGGATAGCCGGCATCGCTGTAGCCAAAACCGCCGCCGGTCGTCTGATTCAGTTGCTGGGCCAGTCGCGCAGCGAAGGGATCGGCCGGGGCCATTGGAGCGACCAGCACTTCGACCCCGGTCTGGTTTGGATGGCGGATGTTACTATTGAGATGCAGCGAGATCGAGCGGCCCTGATCGGCCGCGTTATCAGGTCGGAACAAGAGCGCGTTGGTAAAGCGCACCCGCGCGCCCAGCGAGATAAAGTGATCGGTGGTGCGGGTCATAAAGACGTGGGCGCCCTGCGCTTGCAACTGCCGTTCCAGCCGCCGGGCAATATCAAGCGTCAGCACCTTTTCACTTAGTGGGCTGCGACCGGGATCAGTACCGGAATCGTTCCCACCATGGCCGGCATCAACCACGACCGTGATGCCCGCCAGGGGGGAAGGCGAGGCATCAACGCCGGCAACCATGAGCACGCCGGCCATGATTGCCGCCAAGCCCATATGTCGCAACCTAGCTCTCATCCCTCCGTCCTTATCTCTTGTCCTTGCGCCTCGCACCAGCGCTTGACGCCTTCGAGGGTGCGTTGGGCAATAAACATCACGAAGACGCGGCCGACGACGACCTGGTAGAACAAGGCGACGAGCAGGTTACGCTTTTCTAAGGCATGGTCGATGATGACCTGCACATGGCCGTTGGGCAATGGCGTAATGTGCCAGACAACATCCATGCCGCGCGTGATGCCGCCCACATGGCGGTAGCGCACCCGGCGTTGCGCGGGCTCATTCCATTGAATCGAACTCCACCAGGTTGGGTAACGAAAGGCGCCAAAATCGCGATTGGCCGCCATCTCAACGACCTGCACATCACCGGCCTGGTAGAACGAGGTGACATAGCGATAATGGGGCAGGATCGCCGGCCAATTGGTGGTCCGGCTGGCCGCCTGGTAGATCAGCTCCGGGTCGGCGTTGATTACGATACGATTGGCAGTATGCACACTGGTACGCTCCTTTATTGGCCGCCGACGACCAGTTCCCATAGACCGCGCGGGTGTAGCAACTCCCAGGCCGGCACATAATTGCCGGTCACGCCGACGAGCGTATGGCGTAATGAGCTTACAGCCAGCCGTGGAGCAAGGCGGTCAATCAGCCAGGGCCGGCTGGTAATGGCATAGATCAGCCGCTCTACCGCCCACTTACTGCCAAAGGCCCGGCGGCGCAGGCGCAGGTAGGGTCGGAGCGCGGCCTCGGAGCAGTCGTTGCACTGTAAGGCATGGTCGGCGACTCCAGCGGCGAGTTCTGCGCCACGCAGCGCAGTATAAATGCCTTCGCCCGTGAATGGATCGAAGAAGTCGGCTGCATCGCCCACCAGCAGTGCACCCGAGGCAATCACCCGGCGAGCCTGGACCGCGAATGGTCCAGTTGCCCAGGTCGGTGAGACAGCAACTGCTCGTTCGAGGCGGCCTTGCAACTGTGGAAAGGCGCGCAGTTCGCGGTCAAGTGTGGCAGCTGGGTCGCCGTCGAGCGCCAGCGTGCCGGCGCGGGCGACCAAGGCGACGTTGGTTTTACCGTTGGGGAGCGGGCCCAGGCCCAGATAGCGGTCGTGGCCCAGGATCATCTCGCCGCAGCCGCCAAGCCCGCTAATGCCCTCATAATAGGCGACCAGCGCGAGGCGGCGCGGCCCACGGTGGCGCACACCACCCATCCGCCGGGCGACCACCGAGCGTAAGCCGTCGGCACCAATCACCAGGCGGGCGGTGATATCAGCGGTCGTACCATTGCCAGCGATGCGTACACCGGTGATAGCGGTATCCTCGCGTAGTAGGTCGATCACCCGCACGCCCTGCCGTACCTCCACACCTGATTTGGCGGCGTGGTCTAGTAGCAGTGCGTCGAGCGTGGCCCGCTCCAGCGCGAAGCGCGTTCCATAGAACGAGTGGTAACGCCGAATAAAGCTGAACTCACCACGAAAGGCAGTGCCATTGGGCGCACGGACAACGAAGCCGGCCTGCCGCATCAAGCCCGCTGCTTCGATCGCCCCAAGCACGCCCAGCCGCTGGAGCACCTGGGCAGCCTGCGGACTGATCGATTCAGAACAGGGCTTGATGCGGGGAAAGCACGCTTTATCTACCAGCAAGACCCGCCAACCGGCGCGCGCCAGCAGGGTCGCCGTGGCTGTGCCGGCCGGTCCACCCCCGGCGACCACGCAATCATAGGAGGCTTGAGCATTCATACCTTATGTTGTATCACTATAATGTGCCACGCGCTCGTGATCGACCTGCCAGCCTCGCGGATGAATGAGGTACACCGTTCCGCCGGAGCGCAGCCAGGCGCGTTGGAACTGGTCCTGGCGGTAGCACCGGCGGACGCATCCACCAGTGCGCGGATCGGCGGCGGGATCATTCACGATGACGTCACCATCGACCGCAAAACCGACAACCACGACCAGATGGCCCGCACTATGGCCAATCGGTGCACCATCGAGTTCACCGGGCTGCCAGCGTATACTCACGATCAGCGGAATGCCGGCTGCCAGCCAGTCACTCAGCACGGCGACGGATGGCAAGCGTGCCACATACGCATCGAGAGCTAGACGCGCGGCATACGCTGTGTTAAAGGACCAGTTGCCGGTACCCTTGTACGCCCGGTCGTAGACGCCGGGGGCGACCAAGGCCGGCACACACGCAGGATCAAGGAAAGGGAGCAGCGCGACGTCACCCGTGCGCGTCGCCCAATAGCCGAGGACCATCGCCACCGAGGTCGGCGAGCACCAGACCGGACCACCGCCGGGATACACCTGTTGTGACAGTTCAGGTACCGCAAGTGGCGGCACCGGGTGGACACAGCCAACGGCAGCGTCGGGCAGCGGGGTGGGAGCTAATATACAGCCCTGGAACAGAGGGCTGGTGCCGGTTGGCCCACGTTGTAGCACAACCTGCCACTGTAGGTGGTTTGCCGGCACCGGCAGCACCAGAGTGTCGATATTGACCGTGCCGCTTGCATCCGCTTGATCACTCACACTCTGTCGTAAGAGCGGATCTTCGCTCCAGCGGCCCATGCTCCACCAATGCGTCCACCGCAGCGCATTCGCAGCTCCATAGCCCGCCCGAAGGCTCACTTCGATGGTGGAACTGCCGGTCGCGTGCGCTGCCCACGAGGCGATCACTTCCGTACAGCCGGGCGTTATGACAGTGGGAGCACTGCGCAACACTCCTTGCTCAACGCCGGGCAGCAGCTCCGCCCCGGCGGTAGCCAGCACGAGTGCGTGTGCGTCTCCATGGCCAAAATCGGTCGGACCCCAGCGGCGGATATGGACGGGTAGACGTGGCATGCGAACTCCTGATGCATGGTAGCCCGTGGTCAGCGTATAATTAGGACCTAGGCCAAACATGCACATGTGAATAGGTATGGTAAAGGAGCGCGGGAGATGGATCAAGTGCGTATATTAATTGCCGAAGATAATGAACTGGTGGCTCTCACCCTCGAAGAACAAATTGTGTCGCTTGGCTTTGCCGTGGCAGGCGTCGCCCGCAATGGCAAAGAAGCGGTGCAAATGTGTGAGCAATTGACGCCGGATGTGGTTTTGATGGATATGCAAATGCCCGAAATGGCAGGAGATGTGGCTGCCAAACAAATCACACAGCGCTGTCCCCGGCCCATTATTATGCTGACCGCTTTTTCCGATCCCGAGCATATTCGTCGTGCCGAAGCGGCCGGCGCACTCGCCTACCTCGTCAAGCCGATTAATCCCGAAGAACTGCCGGCCACGGTTGATATTGCCCTGGCGCGGTTTCAAGAGCTCGACAGCCTGCGCCATCAGGTGACAGCACTGCAAGAGTCCATCGACGCGAGTAAGCTGATCGAGCGGGCTGTTGGCATTTGGATGAAACGGCTCACGATCGGTCACGACGAGGCCAAAGCACGGATGGAGAAGCGCGCGGGAGAACGGCACGTGAGCATGAAAGAGATTGCGCAGGCGATTGTTGATGCCGAGTCGTTACTAAGCTAACTTGACGCTTCGGCGTTGGGACGCGTATAATTGGCGTATGTTGGGCAGGGGGCGATGTGGCTTGAAAGACAACGGCTGGAACCATTTGAAGGGTAAACGGGCGATGCAGGCGGATACGCTGCCCATCGCCCGTTGTGTTTGGACGCGGGAACAACCAAGCATGTGGCCCGATCGTTTCGTAGTAGTTTAGGAGGTCTGGTTATGCATTCGGACTTGATCGGCAAGATCGAAAAGGCGAAGCGCTATGCCCAGGAACCCGAACGCGTTGCGCTCGACAGCCTTACCGCCAATTTTCGTGGTGGTAGCAGCGATCATGTGATTACGCTGCACGAGGATCATTGGGCCTGTGATTGTAACTTCTTCAAAACTTGGCACACCTGTAGTCATGTGATGGCCGTGCAGCGCATGTTGGCACCGATGTTGTCAGCACAGGCCAAAAAACCGGCTGGCCCTGACTATGTAAGTGAAGAGCTACTCCAAGCGGCGGGGTAGCCGGCGGTACTGTCCTTGAAGACCGCCCCACACCGCCCTTTAATTATTGCACATCGCGGTGCCTCGGTCGAAGCACCCGAAAATACGCTCGCAGCCTTTGACTTAGCCGTACGCCAAGGGGCGCAGATGATCGAGCTCGACACTCGGCCGAGTGCCGATGGCGAGCTCGTTGTCTTTCACGACGACACCACCGAGCGCTGGAACGGCCGGCCGGAGCTGATCGGGGGGTTGCCCTGGAGTCGATTGGCCCAACTCGACCTCGGTGGGGAGCGCATTCCTACGCTTCGTGCGGTGTGTGACTGGGCCCACGCAACGGGCATGGCGTTGAATATCGAGATCAAGGTGCCGGGCATCGAGTTGCAAGTTGCCCAGCACATCGCTGCGGCCCAGCTCAAGGAGCAGGTCATCGTTTCCTCCTTTTATCCCCAGGCACTACGCAGTCTGTACCTGATCGATCCGCAGATCAAGCTGGGGGTCTTAATGGGTGTGCGTTCGCTACGACCACGTGTTCGAGCGCGCGAGGCGTGGCCGTTATGGAGCCTGCGACGGCTGCATGCCTCGAGCTGGCATCCGGCCTTTCAACTGCCGTTTCTGCCACGCATTATCCGCGCCGTCCAGCGGCGAGGCTTTAGCGTTAATGTGTGGACCGTGGACGACCCCGTTGTGCTGCGCCAGCTAATCGCC
>JBBRHB010000231.1:0-7412 GCA_038223355.1 Chloroflexales bacterium | reverse complement strand
GCACGGCGGTAAGCACCTGGTGATCAACGGCATCGGCAACAACGTCGGCATCGGCACGACGGATCCTCCCTTGACGAAACTGCAGGTTGCCGGCGAAATTTATGCGCAGGGACGTGTTTACTGTCAAGGCGGTATAGTGGTGCGTCGTGACGATGACGGCAGGTGGCGCACTATGGACGGTATGGGTTGGAATGAAACGTCGGGGCCATCCGATTTGCGGCTAAAGAAAGACGTGCGGCCGCTTCCACAAGCGCTGGAGAAGGTGCTTAGCTTGCGAGGGGTAGCCTATAAGTGGAATAACTTGGGATTGCAGCGATTGGCTCGATTTGCCGAAACATATGATGCTGGACCTGGTGCGACTGAGCAAGAGCAGTTGCAAGTGCGCGCGGCCAAACGTGAGGAAGCCTACAAGCAGTTCTCCGGCACCGAAATCGGCATGATCGCTCAGGAAGTGCGCCAGATTGCCCCAGAGCTCGTTTCGGAACACGCAGATGGCTACCTGGGCATTGCATACGAACGCGTTGTTGCTTTGCTAATCGAAGCAATCAAAGAACAGCAGGCAATGATCGAGGCGCTTGGAGCAAAGAGTGCTGCGATGCCGGTGGCATAAGCGAGGCGAGCAAACGGAGCGTCTGCTGCATCGTCAATAGGGAATGTCATGTGCGAACAGATCGAGTGGCGCCTTGGCGCGCTTATGGCTGAGTACGAGACCGGTCAGAACATGCAGCGTGGTCTTGAGGCGTGCCAATGAGCTCGTCATTCAACATCTCCACCGCTCCACCCCAGCATCCGGCGATGGATTATACCTTCCTGCGCCAAGCGGGCATTCATCATCTGGAGCGCATGGCCGGGCAGTTGTGGACCGACCTCAACGCCCATGATCCGGGCATCACGATCCTGGAGCAGCTCTGCTATGCGCTCACCGATCTTGGGTACCGGATTGACTATGATCTCAAAGACTTGCTGACCGACGGCCCGTCCGAACCATACGGCTCGCTCTATAGCCCTGCAGAGATCCTGACTACCAACCCGGTGACGCTGGCCGATCTCCGAAAGGTCGTGATCGACGTCACCGGCGTTAAGAACGCCTGGCTCGAGCCCGTGGAGACGGTGCAGCCGCCGCTGTACTATGATGCCGCCGATCAAAGCCTCTACCTCCAGGGAACGGCACAGCGCCCGCTCGTACCGTTACGGGGCATCTACCGGGTGTTGATCGAGGCGGATGGCAGCCAGGCCGATCTCGATCTAATCGGAGCAGTGAATCAACGGCTGCAAGCCAGCCGCAATCTGGGCGAGCAGTTCGAGCCTCCCGTGATCCTGCGCCGGCAGCCGATCATGGTGACTGCCCAAGTCGAAGTGGGCGTGATCGATGACCCCGACCGCCTGCTGGCAGCAATCTATCACGCCTTAGCCCGCTTCATCTCGCCAAGCATTCGCTTCTATACCTTGACCGAAATGCTGGCGCGCGGCAAGCGTATTGATGAGATCATGGATGGACCGCCTCTGAGCCGCGGCTTTATCGATACTGATGAACTAGAGCGCTTCGAGCGTCATCAGGGGCTGCGCGGTTCCGATCTGATCCATGAGATCATGAACGTGGCCGGTGTGAGCGCCGTCGACAATCTCACGCTCTCGGACGGCAGCACGACCGACCCCTGGTATTTGAACTTGAGCCAGGACCGTAGCCGGAATAGTACTCCGGTGCTGGATATCGAGACATCCGGCTTCGCCGCGCCTACTATTCAGTTGATGCGGAACGGGGTCGTCGTTCGCTCAAACCCTGGTCAGCTCAAGACGTACTTTGCTAAGCTACAACAGGCCGACCGGTATCTGCCACTGCCGGCAGAGCAGCGCGACGTCCGGCTGCCGGCCGGCCGCGACCGCCAGGTGGGGCGCTACTACTCCATCCAGCATCAATTCCCGACTGTCTACGGCATCGGCGAGCTGGGCTTGCCCACCTCGGCCTCCCCACAGCGCAAGGCCCAGGCCAAGCAGCTAAAAGCCTACCTGCTCTTCTTCGACCAGCTGCTGGCTAATTACTTCGCGCAGCTGGCCAATGCCAAAGAGCTGTTTTCTTTCTCTGCGCCGCAAGCACAAAGCTACTTTTCCCAGCTGATCGATGATGCCACACTAGGACTGGACGATATCTGGGTCAACGACGCCGCCACCCGCGCGACGCGCCTGCAGGCGATGACCGAAGAGCCGAGCGGGGCTGTGCCCGACGAGCAGCGCAAAAACCGCTTCTTGAATCATCTGCTGGCCCGCTTTGCCGAAGAGTTCACGGATTATTCGCTACACGCATTTGCTCAGATGGCTCCTGGGGAACTGCTCAACACGAAAAGTATGTTCCTGCGCGATTACCGGGAGTTGAGCGCCGCCAAGAGCCGCGCGTTCGATTACACACTGCCCTCCTGGGGTACCGAGAATGTTTCAGGCCTGGAAAAGCGTATCAGCCGCAAATTGGGGCTGCCCAACTACGGCCGGCGCGATCTTGCCGATCTGAGATCGGATGACGTCGGCGGTTTCTATATGCTGGAGCCGATCCTGTTGCGACCCCAGCAGGCCGACCTGACACAATGGACACAGACGTCCGAGGCAGTAGGATGGCAGGACCCCATACTGCTGGCCTTGCCGCAAACCGGTGGCCAACAATGGCGCAGAGACCCTTTCTCCATGCGGTTGTGTTTTATTTTTCCCGACTGGATCAGCCGCTTCGACCAAGACTTGGTGCGGCGGCTGTTGCGCGACGAGACCCCGGCACACCTCGACGTTCAACTGCAATGGCTGAATCGTGCCGAGATGCACGCCTTCGAGTCGGCCAACAAGGAATGGCTGAACAGCATGCTGCCCCAGAACTCCAACACGGCAGCTCAGTCTGATCAAAGCCAGGTCGCGCTCGATACCGCGCGTGGTGCTCGCGACCGGCTGATCGATCTGCTGGCCATTGGCACGCCCTACCCGCTGCGCGATCTTACGGTGACCTATGTCGGCATGATCGCCCTGGACCAGCCGGCAGCCATTCTGATTTTCGCGGCGCAAAGCGGGGTGCGCTATCAGCTGTGTGATGCTGACGGCAACCCAATTGCCGACGAGCAAGGTCATCGCTTTGAAGCGACATCGTCGAACGGTGGGGCTGGCGACACAATAACCCTGCAAACACCCAAGATTGTTAAGGATATAAGCTTTACGATCCTGGCTGCCCGCGCCTCCAATGCGTATGGGCTACCACTGGTCGTGCCACTGGAAACATATCTGACGACCAGCATATCAATCAAAGTTGGCATTAATACCGCCCTGCCGGTCGAACTGTTGGCGAGCGGGCAGCAAGTTGTCACCGGCCACCAGATTACCGTCGCTTATGCTGATACGATTAAGGTGCAGGTCGGCGCGAGCCAGGGAGGCATCTCGTATGTGCTGGTCAAAGCCGGGGAGGACACGCCGCTTAGCGCACCGATCCAGGGCGACAAAGCCGAGATCGTGCTCGAACTGCTGCCGGCTAATACCCTCACCGAAGATACGGACATCCAAATCAAGGCATACCGAACGCTCGAGCCGAACACCTCGGCTCGCCTCGCGGTCACGCTAACGGTCCTGGTCGGGCCGAATGGGACAGTAGGAGTTAGCGTAGCCCCCGCCACGCCGCCGGTCGTTGCCTATAACGCGCCGGCCACCCTAGCGCTCGCCGGTCCGCAAGGCAGCGCCGCATATCAGCTATACGAGCGCAGGCTGTTGCCGACCGACTATGTGACTGCGGCAACGCCAGCGCGTCTGGAGATCACAGGGACGGGCGTCTTTATCGGAGCACCACCGAAGATCGCCAACTGGGACGACCCCAGCGGCGTGACTCTGGTCGGCACTTTCCAGCAGACAGGCGAGCAGTTGTCTATCACTAGCGGAGGCTTGACCGAAGATACGCTGTTTATCGTGCTGGCGACGAAGACGGCAAACCACCAGCGCGTCCAGTTGGACCGGCCGGCCATTGTGCTGGTCCGGCCCGATCCGGCACCGCAGGTCGCTGCCGTGTCACCGCTCGTTGCTGCTAATACCGAGGGCATCGTTACGGTCAGTGGGACACAGCAAGGCGTTGCGTACCAACTGCGGCTTGACCCAGCCAACACGCCGATCAATGCACCGGGCTATGATTACCGCGACCGCGGCGTGGCGACGGCCCGACTCGAAATCGACTTTGTCGTTGAGGCTCCGGCCGACCCGAACGCCTATCAGACGCTTGTGCTGCCGGCGGGTCCCGTCGCGGTTAAGACAACCTACAATGTGCTGGCGACCAAAATCCTGAGCGGCATACGTGTGCAATTGAACGGCAAGGCCACGATTGATGTCGTGGCACCTGAGCCAAGACCATGAGCGAACAGAAACACAGAATCAAGCGTCTGGTCATTGAGTTGACGGTGAGCGATGCGGCAGAGGCGAACTGGATGAGCGACGAAGTCAGCCGGATCTACCGTCAGCGGATTGTGCCGCTGCTCGATCGGTACTGCTCAGAGCTAAGTGCGCCGGATCGGCTTTATCGCATCGAGCGGCTGGAACTGGACATCGGTACCATCGACGCAGGGCAGCTTGAAAGAGATTTGGTCGCGAAAGTGAGCACTGCCTTACGCCAGGCATTGCCGACAGTAATTGGCGAGCAAGAACGCGGCGGTGGCGGCCTGGACCAACGCGACCGAGCCATTTCCCAACTCGAGTTGTTCTCCCGGTTTGCTAGCACCGGCAGCCTACCATGGTGGGCGGATAGTTCTACGCCGCAGCTCCTGGAGAGCAGTCTGCAATATCTACTGGAGAATGCACCTGAGTCGCTGCGGCCCCTGCTGCGTGAGCAACGCCTGCTGCAACGGATTGTCGCGCACATGCCTGACGACTTGCTCACACGGCTGGCAGCGAGCCTGGCAACGGGGGTGCGGGGGTTGACTGCCGAACAGCTGCGAGCGCTGCTTGATTTGCTGGGCCGGACGGCGTCCGCAGCCGGCCATCCACAGGCTCGGCTCAGGGCGAGCATGTGGTGCGTGATCTTGCGCATCTCCGGCCTTGGGGGGCAGCAGTACAGCACCGACGAGGCGTTCTACCAGGCGATACTACAGCGGGTTGCAGCCGAGCTTGGCCGAGGCTACGCGACCCTGGTGGCCGCCCTGCAGCCGGCGGCGCTGAGCATGCTAGAGGGCGATGGGGCAGCAAGTGCACCGGCGCGTGAGATGGCCCAGCGCCTGCTCGATCTGCCGCCAGCGCCGCACCTCCTGCGGGAGCGGCCGAACGAGCAGGCGGCGCGAAGCCCCGATCCAAGGGACAATGTACTCGCTATCAATGATAGCGAGGTCGACGAGCTGTATATCGGGAATGCAGGCCTGGTCATTCTGTGGCCTTTCTTAAGCAACTTCTTCGGGCGCTTAGAGTTGCTCGAAGATGAGCATTTTAAGGATCGCGCCGCCCAACAACGCGCCGCCGGCCTGTTGCAGTATATCGCTACGGGTGATGTGAACTTCCCGGAGTACCTGCTACCACTCAATAAGCTGCTGTGCGGTCTGGAGCTGGATGAGCTGTTCGACTTGGGCGAGCCACTGCGGGACGCAGAGGTCGTCGAGTGCGCAAAGCTGCTCGACGCAGCGATTGCACAGGCACCCATCCTGCACGACATGTCGGTGCCGGGCTTTCAGGGCACATTTCTGCTGCGGCAAGCGGTGCTGAGCGTCCGCGATGGTACCTGGCTGTTACGGGTTGAGCGCCAGACCTATGACTTGGTGCTGGATCGCTTTCCCTGGGCCTGGGAGTGGGTCAGGCTACCGTGGATGGATGCGCCGTTACGGGTGGAGTGGTAAAGCGTATTGGGGGCAAGGACGGGGTAAGGCTGGGCGTCGCCCGGATACTTAAGGCGACAAGTCGACAAGTAAGGAGATGACCTGTGAATCATCCATCTTCTGCAGAAAAGATAGCGCGTACGATGGCGCACGCCATTAATCAGCATGGTGGCAGCGGTACTAACGGGGTCGCCACGACTCAGCGTCAATGCATTCGCCGCTGGTCCAGCCACCGCCTGCACGCGGTGCGTCGACTACTTCCGATAATAGCGCTCAGGAACCCACTCAGTGTCAAGAAGACAACCTTATACCCCGGATCCTAGATTGGCTACGGGCCAATGAAACTAATTTATACTGCTGAATAGGAAGTGAGCAAACTCGATGCGCGAACAGCTCGAAAACCGCTTGGCCCAACTTAAGTCTGAACACGAAGCCGGTGAGAAGCTGCTGGCCGAGCTAGAGGCCCGGGAGGGCACCCTGCGTAATACACTGCTGCGGATTAGCGGTGCGATCCAAGTCCTTGAGGAGGAACTAGGCAAAGGCGAGGCACCGGCGGCCGCGATGGATGGGCTGCACGCAGCGGTAACGGCGTTACCAGGACCGGCGTAGGTCTACGGTGCCGAGGCGAGGTGCCAGAGTACGTATGTTGAGCATGGTCAGGCTACCGGTCGATGCATGGCGACCGCGCTAGAGCAAAATGCCTGCGATCTCGAGCAGGAGTTAGCCTGGTTTAGCCGGGTACTCGACGCACGGTTCAAACTCTATTTCGGTCAGGATGCCGGCGTGGAGGATGTCTTTGCGGTGAGGCCGCCCGACTTGAGCGCGTCCGAGTCACCGTATGCCCGCTTCGTGCAGCATTACCAGCTCGCCTTTGCCGAACGGCTGGCCATCGTGCTCGGGCTGGTGCCGCATGTCCGTCCGCGGCTGCTGGACATCTTCTTCACCAAGAACAAGACTTTTGACCGCAAGTTTACCGAGTTTGGCGGCGTGCACGGTGGTCCCGATGGCGACTTCACGCCGACGGGCGAGACGCTGGTATTTATCCTGGCGGGTGAAGATTTGGCGCTCCGCTTCGCCGTTCAGTCACTGTTCGAGGGCGACCACTACTTGGCCCGCCACAACATCCTGCGGTTGGTGCCGGGCGGGGACGAGCCGGTGATGAAAGCGCCGCTGCGGCTGTCGGATGAGAGTCTGGGCTCCTTTACGACGGGGCAACCCCGGCGACCCGACTTCGGTCCCGGCTTCCCGGCACATTATATCGAGACGCAGCTTAGCTGGGACGACCTCGTGCTGCACCCCGGCACGCGCAAACAGATCGAGGAGATCGAAACCTGGCTGCGGCATGGCGAGACCTTGATGAACGAGTGGGCCATGGCGCCCAAGCTGCGGCCCGGCTACCGTAGCCTGTTCTACGGGCCACCGGGCACCGGCAAGACCATGACGGCCTGTCTGCTGGGTAAGTTCACCGGCCGGGATGTGTATAAGATCGATCTGGCGCTGGTAGTCTCTAAGTACGTCGGCGAAACCGAGAAGAACCTGGCCAAGGTCTTCGACCAAGCCCAGCACAAGGGCTGGATCCTGTTCTTCGACGAGGCCGATGCGCTGTTC